>JBJEOO010000229.1:0-31282 GCA_051880755.1 Hominenteromicrobium sp. | reverse complement strand
CAACAGCGGCAACTATATGCGCGCGATTGAGCAGAACGCCATGGAGGAAACCATCACCAAGGTGCTTTATCCGGAAGACAACCACTACGAAGGCAAGAGCCTGCGCCTTGCACAGCAGTATTTCCTGGTGTCTGCTTCCGTTCAGGATATTGTCCGCCGTCATCTGTATACCCACAGCTCGCTGGATGATCTGCCGAAGCTGGCTGCGATTCATCTGAACGACACGCATCCGGTGCTCGCGATTCCCGAGCTGATGCGCATCATGCTCGACGAATGCGGCTACGATTGGGATGCGGCCTGGGATATCGTCACCCGCACCATCGCCTATACGAACCACACCGTTATGAGCGAAGCGCTTGAATGCTGGAGCGTGGATCTCTTCAAGACCCGCCTGCCCCGCATTTATCAGATTGTGGAGGAAATCAACCGCCGCTTCTGGATTGAAATGCGTCAGAAAGGCGTGGACGAGGGCAAAATCTGGCGCATGGCGCCGCTGTGCGACGGCTATGTCCGCATGGCAAACCTCGCCGTTCTCGCCGGCCACAGCACAAACGGCGTTTCCGTGCTGCACAGTGAGATCCTCAAGGACAGCGTGTTCCATGATTTCTATACCGAGATGCCGTGGAAGTTCAAGAACGTCACAAACGGCATCGCACACCGCCGCTGGCTGAACCAGTCGAACCCGGAGCTTGCCGCGCTGATCACGGAGCTGACGGGCGACGGCTACATCCATGACGCCGCGCAGCTTGAAAAGCTGATGGACTATAAGGACGACGCTTCCGTGCTGCAGAAGCTGGCGGAAATCAAGCTGCATAACAAGCAGCGTCTTGCCGAGCATGTCAAGCGCACGCAGGGTCAGATTGTCGACCCGAACAGCATCTTTGACGTTCAGGTCAAGCGCCTGCACGAATACAAGCGCCAGCACATGAATGCGCTGCACATTCTTTCCGTTTACCAGTGGCTGCTCGAAAACCCGAACGCCGACTATACCCCGCACACCTATTTCTTCGGCGCGAAGGCCGCCCCGGGCTACTATTTTGCAAAGGAAATTCTCCAGTTCATCGTATGCCTTGCAAACACGATCAACAACGATCCGCGCGTCAACCAGAAGCTGCGCGTCATCTTCATCGAGAATTACTGCGTCTCGTGGGCGGAGCTGCTCACGCCGGCCGCCGAAATCAGCGAGCAGATTTCTCTCGCCGGCACGGAGGCCTCCGGTACCTCGAACATGAAGTTCATGATTAACGGCGCGATCACGCTCGGCACGCTCGACGGCGCGAACGTTGAAATTCACGAGGCTGTCGGTGACGACAATATTCTTCTCTTCGGCATGACGACGCCGGAGGTCAACAGCCTGCGCGCATCCGGCTACCGCCCGAGAAACCAGTATGAGAACAACGCGATCATCCGCAAGGCCATCGACGCGCTCGGCCGCGGCTTTGACGGCAAGACCTTCTCGAACCTGCATCAGGCGCTGCTCAACGTCGATCAGTATATGGCGCTGGCCGATTTCGCTTCGTACAGCGAGGCGCAGCAGAAGGCAGAGCGTCTCTACAAGGATCAGGCGAAGTGGAACGCCATGTCGCTTGTCAACACGGCCAAGGCGGGCATTTTCGCCGCCGACCGTTCGATCCGCGATTACGCGAACACGATCTGGCTCGCCGATCCGGTCGACACCAAAAAGAAAACCAAAGCGTAACCTTTTAACCGCATATTCCCTCCGCAGGGCGCCGGAAATCCCTTCCGACGCCCTTTTTTCTGAGAATCTCACATAAGGGAGCCACACACCGATGACTTTTTTCAATTCCAGAAATCCTGAGTACCGCAATCCCACCGGCGCCGTCGCCGCCGGCACACGCATTCATTTCAAAATCACCGTACCGCGGGAAATGGCCTGCTCCGCCGCGTATCTGCTCGTTCAGGATACGGACGGACGCACCGTCTGCGGCGACATGTTCTGGTGCGGCATGAACGGCGATGACTGCGAATGGTGGGAATGCCACTTTGTCCCCAAGCAGCCGGGCCTGTGCTTTTATCATTTCGAGCTGCGCACCTCACGCGGGCATTTCGTTCTGAAAAAAGACATTGGCGGCGAGGCTCGTGCGGGCGCCAGCGAGGACTGGCAGCTGACGGTTTATGCGAAGGATTTCAAAACGCCGGACTGGCTTGCGGGCGGCATCCTGTATCAGATTTTTCCGGACCGTTTCTGCCGCTCCGATACGGAAAAGCCGGACGTCCCGCAGGACCGGACCATTCACGAAAACTGGCTTGACCAGCCCGAATGGCGTCCGGACGCCGAGGGAAAGATTACAAACCGCGACTTTTTCGGGGGAGATCTCAAGGGTATTGAGCAGAAGCTCGATTATCTGGCTTCGCTCGGCGTCACCTGCCTGTACCTGAATCCGATTTTTGAATCGCACTCCAATCACCGTTACGACACGGCGAACTATGAAAAAATCGACCCTCTGCTCGGCAGCGAGGCGGATTTCCGCTCCCTGTGCGCCGCGGCGAAAGCGCGCGGTATTCGTATTCTGCTCGACGGTGTGTTCAGCCATACCGGCAGCGACAGCATCTATTTCAACCGCGAGGGCCGCTACGGCGACAGCGGCGCGTACCGCTCCACGGATTCCCCCTATTATCCGTGGTATACATTCCGCCGCTGGCCGGACGATTACGAATGCTGGTGGAATTTCACCACGCTTCCGAACGTGCGCGAGGGCAACCCGGCCTACAACACATACATCAACGGTGAAAACGGCATCATCCGCCACTGGCTTGCGGCAGGCGCATCGGGCTGGCGGCTCGACGTTGCCGACGAACTGCCGGACTGCTTCATCGATAATCTCCATCATGCCGTCAAGGAATACGACCCGGATGCGCTTGTGCTGGGTGAGGTCTGGGAGGACGCCTCGAACAAAACGGCTTACGGCGTGCGCCGCCGCTATCTGCTGGGCGGTCAGCTCGACAGTGTGATGAACTATCCGTTCCGGGATGCAATTCTCGGCTTTTTGTGCGGCAAGCACGCTTCGCTGATGATGGACCGCATCGAAACAATCGTTGAAAACTATCCGCCCCAGGTGCTGCGCATTTTGATGAACCACATCGGCACGCACGACACCGAGCGCGCGCTGACCGTGCTCGGCGGCGAGCCTTCCGGCAGCCGCGGGCGCGAATGGCAGAGCGCGCAGCACATGACGCCTGAGCAGCGCGAACTTGCAGGAGAACGCCTGCGGCTCGCCGCGCTGCTGCAGTATATGCTGCCGGGTGTACCGTGCGTTTATTACGGCGACGAGGCCGGCATGGAGGGCTACCGCGATCCGTTCAACCGCGCCTGCTATCCCTGGGGGCACGAGGACGAGGATCTGATCGCCTGGTACCGGTATCTCGGCCTGCTGCGCCGGGAGCACAACGATATTCTGCGCGAGGGCAAGCTGCGCAATATCTATTCGCACGGTGAAATTCTCTCTTTTGAGCGTTATATAGACACTGCAGAGGGTGAAAAGGCGCTTTTCATCGCCGTCAACCGCAGCGGTGAAAACGCCGTGATTCCCGATGTAGAGTACAGGCATGCACAGTTCATTTTCGGTGCGCCGTATACCTGTGACCCGGCCGGCTTCAAGCTCCCGCCCTACGGTTTTTCCATCCTGAGAATCGAGCGCATGCGGGACCGCTATATTCCCGAAATGGACTGAGTGTGGAATTCCGGTAGCAATTTCCGCAAAAATTCACGGCGGGATTTTTGCAATATTTCCGTTGACATCCGTCGAAAAAAAGAGTACACTACTTTTCGTTGTAATGATTTTAACACTTAAAAGCGATGACGAAGCATGCGTGGCTTCTGTTTGCTGCAGAGAGTCGGCGGTTGGTGTGAGCCGATGCAAAAGAGCCAAACGCTCTCCCTTCTGAGCTGAAAACCCGAACCCCCTTTATGGGTCAGTAGACGTTTTCCGAGTTTTTGCTGCGTGAGTGCAAAGGGCGTGATAGCGCCTATTGAGTGGCCTCCCTGGAGACAATTTGAGTGGTACCGCGGATTTTTCCGTCTCAAAGAAATTTGAGGCGGATTTTTTTGCGCCGATTTTGGCCGGATACCGCTCACTTGCCATAATTTTTCTTATGAAAGGACGTAGAACATGGAAATCATCAACTTCATCCTCGCCATCAGCCCGATCATCATCGTGCTTGTTGGCATCCTCGCGTTCAAGCAATCCGCTATGAAGGTTGCTCCGCTTGCACTGCTGTGGACGGTGCTGCTCGCACTGACCTACTTCAATGTGCAGGGCCTGACCTTCCAGGAAAATATTGTTGCCATTGACGCGCAGCTTTGGAAAGGCGTTAAGGAAGGCTTTAAAATCGTCGTTATGGTCTTCGGCGCATTTGTCATTCTGAACACCCTCAAAAAGACCGGCGCAATTGAGGACGTCAAAAACGCCATTGCAAACGTCTCCGGTCAGGACCGCCGCGTACAGCTCATCATCATCGGCTTCATGGTGCCGATTTTCCTTGAGGGCGCCGCAGGTGCGGGCGCACCGGCCGCCATCGCCGCGCCGTTCCTCGTAGCGCTCGGCTTTGATCCGATCACCTCCATTGCCATTGCCCTGCTCGGTGACGCAACCCCGTGCTCCTGGGGCGGCGCAGGCCTGACCACCATCAACGGCGGCGCGGCACTCGTGGAAGCAGGCATTTCCACCAACGCGCTCAACTCCGCCATGGTCGGCCGCATCCACATGTTCGGCGCGCTCATCATTCCGTTCCTGGTCATTGCGCTCGCTTTCGGACGCCGCGGCTTCAAGGGCATCATCCCCTATCTGTGCTATGCCGGCATCACCACGGGCGGCGTCATGTTCCTGCTTTCAAACTTTGTCGGCCCCGAGGTCACCTCGATGGGCACGGGCCTGATCGCCATTCTCCTCTCCGTTCTGTATGTCCGCTTTATTCCGATCAAGACGCCGGAGGAATTCAAATACAAGCCTTCCGGCAAGCAGGAGCGCAAATACAACGCATTCCGCGCGCTCTCTCCGTACATCTACATGCTGATCCTCATGCCCGCCGTGCGTTACGGTGTTCCGGCAATCTGGCCGGAAAAGGGCTTCTCCACCCTCTGCACCTTCGGCTATATCTCCTGGGTTGACGCGGTCATCATCTTCTGCGGACTGCTCGGCGCCGTTACGCTGGGCGTCAAGTGGGCTGAACTGAAGGGTATTTTCAGCCAGACCGTCAAGAGCGTCACACCCGTTATGATCACAATGGGCAGCCTGCTCATCATGGCTTACATCATGCAGTCCGAAAACACAGGCATGATGTCCCTCATCGCAAACAACATCGCCGGCGTGGCCAAATTCGCTTATCCGGCAGCAGCCGTCATCATCGGCGGACTCGGCTCCTTCATCACCGGTACGGGCCTCGGCTCCAACATCATGTTTGCCGGCATGCATATGGAAGCCGCAGCGGCGCTGGGCATGAACCCGATCACGGTCTTTGCCGGACAGAACGCAGCCGCTTCGCTCGGCAACCTGATCTGCCCGAACAACACGGTTGCCGCCTGCGCTACGGTCGGCGAGATCGGAAACGAGAACAAGGTCATGAAGAAAACGCTCATCGCTTTCGCCGTCCTGATCGTTCTGTATATGATCCTTGCCATGCTGTATACGCTGGTGATCTTCCCGAATTTCGGCATGTGATCTCATCAATTTAACATAAAGGAGTCTTAAAAAATGAAAACAAGAAAGGTAGCTATCATCGGCGTCGGACATGTCGGCGCACACTGTGCTTACAGCATTGCCATTCAGGGCATTGCGGATGAAATTCTTCTGGTCGATCACAACGAGCAGAAGGCCAAGAGCGAGTGCCAGGATCTGCGCGACAGCATCGCGTATTGCCCGCACCGCGTCAAAATCAGCGTCGCCGATTTCCAGGATCTCGGCGATGTGGATGTAATCGTCAACAGCGTCGGCAAGATCGAGCTTCTGATCGCCAACAACGACCGCCTTGACGAGATGGATTTCACCATCAAGGCCGTCAACGGCTATGTGGAGAAGATCAAGGCTTCCGGCTTCCACGGCGTTCTGATCAACATCAGCAATCCCTGCGATATTGTCACCCGACAGCTCGCGCTCGGTCTCGGACTTCCGCGCGGCCGCGTATTCGGCACCGGCACCGGCCTCGATACCTCCCGCCTGCTCTCCGCGCTCAACCGCCAGACGGGCGTTGACCACAAGTCCATCACCGCATATATGATGGGTGAGCACGGCGCACAGCAATTCGCACCGTGGTCCTGCGTTTCCTTCCGCGGCATGCCGCTCGACGAATGGGCCAAGGCCGACGAGCGCTTCCGTTTTGACCGTGAGGCGCTGAAGAAAGAGGCCATCGGCGGCGGCTGGGTCACGTTCGCAGGCAAGCACTGCACCGAGTACGGCATCGCCACAACCGCGGCGCGCATGGTACACATCGTTCTGCACGACGAGAAGCAGATTATGCCCGCCAGCATGGAGCTTTGCGGCGAGTACGGCGAAACCGGCCTCTTTGCCGGCGTTCCGTGCCTGATCGGTAAGGACGGCGTCGAGCAGATCATCGAGCTTCCGCTCACCGACGCAGAGAAGGCCGAGTTCCATAGCTGCTGCGAAGGCATCCGCAAGAACATGGAGCATCTGAAGGATATCTGCTGATTCTCCCGCATATTTTCCCCGCTGATCCTGCATCGGCGGGGATTTTTTTATCCGCCGAAAACCTGTCTCCGCTCGGCACAGAATTGCAAATTTTTTGCAAAATCTCCTTCAGCATCGGGAAAAGCCGCCCCGCCGAGTTGAAGCGCGCTTGGTTCTGTGCTACAATTATGTCAACATCTTGTGAGGAGAACAGGGAGGAAAACCGTACAATGATTCATATCCTGATCGTTGAGGACGATGAAAATATATCGAAAATGCTCGCCGCCACACTTGCCATCGGCGGCTATACCTATGAACAATGCGCGGACGGCGAGGAAGCCGCGGTTCGCATTCCGAAAGGCGCCTATGACCTTGTGCTGCTCGACGTCATGCTGCCGGGCCTCGACGGCTTTGCCGTGCTGGATACCATCCGTGCGGCGGGCTGTGACACGCCGGTGATTTTTCTGACAGCGCTCGGCGCTGTCGCGGATAAGGTCAAGGGCCTGCGCGGCGGCGCGGAGGATTACATCGTCAAGCCCTTTGAGGCGGTCGAGCTGCTGGCGCGCATCGAGGTTGTTCTGCGGCGCGCCGGAAAAAGCGAAATGCACCTGAGCTACGACGACATCCGCGTGGACATCGACAAGCATGTGGTTACAAAGGGCGGCAAGCCCGTGACCCTGACGCCCAAGGAATTTGACGTGCTCGTTTTCTTCATGCGCAACCCCGACGTCGCCATCACGCGCGAGCAGCTTCTTTCCAATATCTGGGGCTATAATTTTGCCGGCGAATCGCGCAGCGTGGATATTCATGTGCAGCAGGTGCGGCGCAAGCTCGGCCTGCAGGGCAAGCTGATTACCATCCCGAAGCTCGGCTACCGGCTCGAGCGCCGCAGATGAAAGCGCGGAAAGGCGGTACCCCATGAAGCTGTGGCAGAAGGTTTCCCTGACTGCGCTCGTCTTCGTCATGCTCGCCATCCAGCTCACGCAGTTCTTTGTGCTGGAGCGCAGCTTTGAAAATTCCATTACGCGCGAACGGCAGCTCGCCGTCTCCGCCCATGAGGCGCTGAGCGCCTCGCTCTCGAACCACGCCGCATACCAGCGGCTGAAGGCAGGCAAGCTGCTCTTGAGCACCGATGAGATTGCCGATCTGCTTGAAAACACCGTAACCGCCGATATCTCTACGGCCTCCGCAATTGCCGTTTTCCTGAACGGTACGCTGGTAACGGCCGCCGGAGACGATCTTTTCGGCGGCGCGGAGGATTACGGCCTGACGCTCAGCGAAAATCTCGGTGAGGGCCAGACCGTAATCCACGATATCGACGGCTCGACGTATCTGATTGTGGCTTCCGCCGTGCAGCTTGAAATGCTGCCGTACACCCTTTACACGGCATTCGACATCACCGATGTTTACGCGGTCCGTGCGCAGGACCTTGCCTCATCGCGCACCACCGGGCTGATCTGCGGCACGGCGATTTCCGCCGCGCTGCTCGTGCTTGTCTGGATTTTCCTGCACCCGCTCAAGGTTTCCGTGCGGACAATCGGCGAGATTGCAAACGGCAATTACAGCCTGCGCGTTCCGGAGCGCGGCAGCGCTGAGCTGGAGACGCTGGCACGCAGCATCAACCACATGTCCGCCTCCATCGACGAACGTGAGCAAAAGCTGCGTGAGATTGCGGACAGCCGCAAGCGCTTTGCGGATTCGATGGCCCATGAAATGAAAACACCGCTGACGAGTATCCTCGGCTTTGCGGATATTCTGCGCATCAAAAGCTCCGTGTCCGATGCGCAGCGCCGCGATTACGCCGCGACGATTGTGGAGGAAGCCAAGCGGCTGCGCGGACTCTCGGCAAAGCTTCTGCAGCTTGCCTCCACAGACAGCACCCAGCTTGATTTCGCCGAGGTTCCCGTCGCGCAGCTTTTCGGCGATATTGCGAACACCATGGCGCCAATTCTCGCGCGCCGCGGGATACATCTGGAAATCATGCACAAAAACGCCGTGCTGCGTGTAGACCGCGAACTGTTCCTTTCCCTGCTGTACAACCTGATTGACAACGCCGCCAAGGCCTCACCCGAGGGCGCGTCGGTCTGGCTCGTACAGTCCGCACTCGACGGGCACACGGTGCTTTCCGTCATTGATCAGGGCATCGGCATGAAGCCCGATACGGTGCGCCGCGCAACCGAGGCCTTCTATATGGCGGATAAGGCCCGCAGCCGGAAGGCCGGCGGCGCGGGGCTCGGTCTGGCGCTCTGCGACGACATCTGCCGCCGCCACGGCGCACGGCTGGAGATCCGCTCCACCTACCAGAAGGGTACGACCATTCTGATTCATATGGATGTTGCGCCGCCGCAGGCCGCCGAAATAACGGCGGAGAAAAAGACGCCGAAGGTGCAGCCCACCCCCCGCGCCGCCAAAAAGAAACCCGGAAAGAGGAGGCAACCCCTGTGAAGTTTTTCCGCAGCGTTTTGCTGCCTGCGCTGCTCTGCGCAATGATTCTCGCGCTCGGCTTTTTCATGCCGGGGCTGCTCGGCCGCGTTTCCCCGGACTTCAGGGACGAGCCGCAGACTGTTTCCGTTGCGGGTGCGGAAAGCCCGCTGTATATTGAGAACACGGTTGAAGTCGCCCTGCCGCCGTGGGACATCATAGACGAGACACGCGCCGCATCCTTTTCGGATCTGGCGGATTTCTCCGATCGGGCTGCCGAGCAGGTGGACGCTCTGCTGACCGGCTATCTGGAGCCGTTTATCCCGGACGCCCGGATTACGCCGGATCATCCCTTTTATCAGTCGCTTCTGATCCAGAACGATCTTCTCTTTACGCGGGATTTCCGGGTGACCACCGCATCCGCCGCCTACACGGTGGACGTGGTGATTACAACCGACGGCATTCCGCTGTATATCCATACGCGCGAGCTGGGCACGGAAACCGCGCCTGCTTCCGATCCCGAAGTGCTGGAAGACGATTTGGCGTCGGCGCTGGGCATCTGCTCTGCCTATCTCGAAAACTGGATGTACGGACAACCCTTGAATGAGATGTCCCCCGTGTGGCTTGTTGAGGAAGCCGAAATCGTCTGTCCGAATACTTACGTTCCGGTTTTTGCCGAGGTCTTCAGCGCGCTTTTCAGCCGCGTGGATGCAGATGCGGACGGATACCTGCAGAACGAGCTTCTCTATCTGTGGGATGAGGTTCTGCGCAACAGGCAGGATATTTATTCCCTGACCTATGAGAATGAGACGCTGCTTGTGGTGACCGACGACCAGAACCATCTCTGCCTCCTGTTTTTTGACGGCACACAGGCGCGTGTGACCGGCATCAGTGTGGACGCCGCGCTGCTCGGCTATTCGGCTGCGCCGACGCCGCTTCCCACCGAGAACAACGCAGCGGAAAACTGAAAATAAACCGAAAATACGGCAGCGGATATCCCCCGTGAATTTGCAGCTTTTTTGCATTTCGCGGGGGACTTTTTTGCACCTTTTGCCGTATAGTGAAAGCACAAAAAGGAGGTGAGCACCATGCTGTATCCGGACGTCCGTCCGCTCACAGCAGAAAAATGCCGGGAGACGCTGAACGCCAACCAACTGAAGCTCATCGCCGTTCTGGCCATGGTGCTCGACCACTGCACGACGCTCTTTCTGCCGGACGGCGGCTTTCTGAGCTTTGCGCTGCATGCCGTGGGACAGCTTGCCGCGCCGATTATGTGCTTTCTCATCGCTGAAGGGTATTTTCACACCTCGAACCTCCGACGGTACCTGGGGCGGCTCCTGCTCTCGGCGCTTGTCTCGCATGTGCCGTATGCCCTTTGCTTCAAATTTCCGGTGACGCATTTCTGGCTTGCCACAAGCGTTATGTGGAGCCTGTTTCTGGGCCTGCTTGCCGCTGCAATCTGGCATATGGAAATTGCCGGGCGCCTGTGCCGGGTTCTGGCCGTCGGGGCGTGCTGCCTTTTGGCCGTGCCCGGCAACTGGAATTACATTGCCGTGCTGTGGATTCTGGCTTTTGCCGTTTTCCGCGGGGATGAACGAAAGCAATGGCTTGCCTTTGCCGCCGTATCTATGCTGTATCCGGTGCAGCTTTATCTGCACGGCTCTACCCTTTCAATCTGGCTGTGCCCGTTTGTGCTGCTGGCCATCCCGCTGCTGGCACGGTATAACCGCCGGCTGGGGCGGAAAAGCAAGCTGCTGCAATGGGGGTACTATCTGTTTTATCCCCTGCACTTCATGGTTCTGTGTGTGCTCCGGGCGCTGATCGCCCGGATGTGACGGAAAAGAGGTCTTTTCAGAATGCTGTACGAAAGCCGCTGTACGCAAGTACCCGAAACCGTTTCGGCGCATACCCGCCGGAAAATGCGTCTGCGGCGCAGGCGAAGCCGCCGTTCTTTTGCCGCACTTCTGCTCGCGCTGATTGTCGGGGGTGCGCTGCTCTTTCTGATGCTTTCCGCCGGGGAGGACCGCAGCAGTCTGTTTCGGCAGCCGCTTTACGTCAGCGACCCGGATTTCTCCGCGCCGCGAACGGCGTATACGATTCCGAACGTTCCCTATATTTCTCAGCGGGAAAAATATGAGACCGGCTGTGAAAGCGTCAGCGCCGTGATGGTTCTGAATTATTACGGGTACGAAATCACCGTGGACGAATTCATCGACAGCGACCTGCCGCTCGGTCAGGCGCCGTATGTCGATGCGGACGGACACTGGTTCGGCTGCGATCCGTGGGAATCCTTCCCGGGCGACCCGCGCACAGCCGGCGGCTGGGGCTGCTATTCCACCGTTATTGAAAGCGCCATGAACCGCTGTCTCGGGGACAGCGGCCGGCATGCGGAACGACTCTCCGACGTCCCGCTCGATACGCTCTGCGCGACATACATCGACCGCAATCAGCCCGTTCTGATCTGGGCAACGATGGAGATGGAGCTGCCCACGGAAAGCATTACCTGGACGGTGCCCGAAACCGGGCGCAGAATCACCTGGATTTACCCGATGCACTGCCTTGTCCTGATCGGATACGATGCGGACACCTATATTTTCAACGACCCCTGGTCGGGCGCGGACATTGCCTACGACAAGGAAAGCGTTCAAATCGCCTATGACGCACTGTACCGACAGGCGGTCGTTCTCGCATAGCCGCAAAAAAAGCGCACGGCAATTCGTCTGCCGTGCGCTTTCGCACTCATATGACTTTTATAAGGATTCAATGGCGATTTCGCCGTTCTTCACGGTAACGGCAATGCCGGAAACCGCTCCCTCACCCTGCTCAACGAGCAGCGCAGTGATCTGATCCTCCACCGTGCGGCGGATGGTATTCCGGATATCGCGGGCGCCGCTCTTGCCGCCGACGGCACGGTGCGCGATCCAGTTCACGGCTTCATCCGTCCAGCGCAGAGCAATGCCGCGCTCGCCGAGTGTTCCGACATACTCCTTCAGCATCAGCACGGCGATCTTCCGGTAGTCCGATTCATCGAGCGGACGGAAAACCACAACCTCGTCGATACGGCTCAGGAATTCCGGGCGCAGGAATTCAGACAGGGCGCGCATCGCCTTCTCCCGGCTGATATCCGCACTGGTGCGGTTGAAGCCGACGAGCGCTTCGCGGCTGTTGCTGCCCGCGTTCGAGGTCATCACAATCACGGTATTTTCAAAATTCACCGTGCGGCCGTGGGCATCGGTGATACGGCCTTCATCGAGAATCTGCAGCAGGATGTTCATGACGTCCGGGTGTGCTTTTTCAATCTCATCGAACAGCAGCACGGAATACGGACGGCGGCGCACCTTTTCGGTGAGCTGGCCCGCTTCGTCATAGCCGACATAGCCCGGAGGCGAACCGATAATCTTCGAGACGGAGTGCTTCTCCATGAACTCGGACATATCGAGACGGATGAGCGTTTCAGGCGAATCGAAAAGCTCCTGTGAAAGGACGCGCACCAGCTCGGTCTTGCCCGTACCCGTAGGCCCGACAAAGATGAACGACGCCGGGCGGCGGCGCGGATTGATCTGCACGCGGCTGCGGCGGATCGCCGCAGAGACGGCCTTCACCGCTTCATCCTGCCCGATGATCTTTTCGCTGAGCTTTTCTTCTATGTGTGCAAGCTTGCCAAGCTCGCTCTGCTCGATCTTTGCAGCGGGGATGCCGGTCCACAGCTCGATGACATAGGCAAGATCTCCCTCATGGACTGCTGCGGTCACCTCATTCGGATCGAACCCGGCAATTGTCTTTTCAAGCGCCGCCACCTGATATTTCGCCTCGGCAAGCGCTTCATAATCGACATTCTCCGCTCCTTCCAGCTCGGTCACCTTTCCGCGCTCCTGCTCGAGCTTCAGGCCGGCTTCCTCATAATCCGTCAGCTTTTTATTGCGCAGCGCGGCGCAGGCGCAGGCCTCGTCCAGCAGATCGATCGCTTTATCCGGCAGATACCGGTCACTGATATAGCGCTCCGAAAGCACAACGATGCGCTTCGCGATTTCATCCGAAACCCGCACATTGTGATACTGCTCATAGTAGCCCTTGATGCCGCGCAGAATCGCCGCCGAATCCTCAATGGACGGTTCGGCCACCGTGACGGGCTGGAAACGGCGTTCAAGCGCCGCATCCTTTTCGATATACTTGCGGTATTCCGCAAAGGTCGTCGCGCCGATCACCTGAATTTCGCCGCGTGAAAGCGCAGGCTTCAGGATATTGGCGGCGTTCATGCTGCCCTCCGCATCGCCTGTGCCGACCAGATTGTGTACCTCATCGATAAACAGGATGATGTTTCCGTCCTGTCTGACCTCATCGATCAGCCCCTTGATCCGGCTTTCAAACTGTCCGCGGAACTGCGTGCCCGCAACAAGCGCTGTCAGATCCAGCAGTTGGATCTCCTTTTTCCGCAGCTTCGCCGGAACCTCACCGGCTGCAATGCGCAGCGCAAGACCCTCCGCAATCGCCGTTTTGCCGACGCCCGGTTCGCCGATCAGGCAGGGGTTATTCTTCGTCCGGCGCGACAGAATCTGAACCACACGCTCGATCTCGCGCTCGCGCCCGATGATGGCGTCCAGACTGCCCTCGCGCGCCTTCGCCGTCAAATCGGTGCAATAGGCCTCAATATACTTGCGTTTGCTGTTTTTGCGGCCGTTCTCCTTCTTCCTCTTCTCCCCCGCGTTTGCATCCTCGCGCGCAGGACGCCCCTGCATATGGTCGCCGCCGTCCGCATTCATGCCGAACTGGCCCAGCAGCTCTGAAGGAAACGGCACCGCGCCGCCCGGCTCAAAGCCGCCGTCCTCCGAGGAATCCATCAGGCTGTTCATGCTTTCGGTCATCGCCTCCAGCTGTTCCTCCGTGATGCCCATTTTCTCCATAATATCGTTGACCGGCTTAATGCCAAGCTCTTTGGCGCAGACCAAACAGTAGCCCTGCGTCGCGCTCATATCGGCAGAAGGCGATACAAAAACGACAGCCGGTCTTTTTTTGCACCGTACACACATCATCATAAGCTCAAAAATCCTTTCCCGGCCGCACCGTACGGTTACGGCTCTCTGCTTTTCTTGGCACGGATTTCTTCGGGCAGATTTAAATCATACCGGCCGTCTTTCGACCGCAGAATTTCACGAAAGACGCCGAAATACCGCACAAAGGTGTAAATCATGAAGGCCGCCGTCACGATCAGCGCAATATTGGAAACGAGGTTGAACGTCTCCTCCGGCACCTTCAGGAAGCCGTCCATCACGACGATCAGGCCGATCGCGAGATAAAACAGCGTTGTGGAAATCTTGCCGTACCACTTGGCCGCGCAGGGCTTCTTCTTGTGGTGCAGCAGATAGCACGCGCCGCAGAGCATGACAAGCTCCTTGGTCACCAGCAAAAACAGCAGCGGGCAGATGGAGGGATACCGAACAGCGATGCAGACCGCCACCGTACCCTGCGTCAGCTTATCCGCAAGCGGATCCAGCATTTTGCCCAGCTCCGTGATCTGGTTGAATCTGCGCGCAATCATACCGTCCAGCGCGTCCGAAAGGCCGGACAGCGCCAGCGTGACCACCGCCGCCGTCAGATTGCCCTTCAGGAAAAAGACGGCAAAAAACGGAATGACCAGAATGCGGAACAGCGACATGGCGTTCGGCACGGTCAGATTTTGATTGCGCAGCTTTTTTTCGTCCTTCTTATGAAAAGACATTTCGGTTTTCCCTTCCCTTCCAGTTTCCTTTTTCATAATCTCCCGTTCCGGCCTTACCCGATCAGCCAATAGGCCGGATTAAAGCTGTAAAGCATCCCTGAGAGGATGGAGCCTGCCAGCGCCTCCCGGATTTTTTCCTGCATCCCGGCGCTGAACATCGGCGTAAAGACCTGCAGGCACGCGAGCAGAATCCACAGCACGAGCACCGCCATCAGCGCACCGAAAACCGCGCCGAACACAACGTTGATGCCGTGCAGAACCGGCAGCTCAAACAAACCGGACAGCAGTGCGGCAATCGCACGGATGACAACGATCAGCAGAATAAACAGCACAAGCAGTGCCAGCACGCGCACAAAGCCGATGAGCATCGGGCTGAGCGCATCCGCAATGCCCTCTGCCACGCCGTCCGCACCGCTCTGAAGCTGTGCCACAACGCTGCCCTGCGTGATGCCCGCCGCATCCAGCGCACGCTGGATGACATCCGGAAAGCTGCTGAAAACGGCCTGCACCGCCTCGCCCGCGCCAAGACCCAGCACCGCCGCGGAAATTTTCTCCACCAGCGGCTCACGGAAAAACGTGACATAGACCCACTGTGCCGCCGGCGCGCTCAGAATTCCTGCGCCGATCATGGCAAGCAAGGCACCGAGAAAATCCGCGCAGGAACGGATCAGGCCCTTTTTGGCGCCCGAAACGGCGAACAGAACAATCACCGCCAGCGCGATGATGTCCGGTACATACTGCATCTGCTTTTCATCTCCTTTTTTTGCGGGATTTCCCGCATACGGTTAGTATAACACATTACGAAGTTTCAGACAACTCCTCATCCCCGCGAATTACCTTAAGATTTTCTTTCCGGACCTCGCGCACACCGAGCATGTAAACCGTGCCTTCATCGGCCATCGCAATGCTCTTTGTGTCGGCCTGCGTAGCGCAGGAGGCTTCAACCGCGCCGGTTGCAAGATCTGCGGAAACCACGGAATCCGGCAGCAGCGCCGCCACCTTTGAGCCGGCCGCGGAAAGCCACACGGCACGCCCGGACAGCTGCGCTTCCACGGGATTCGCGCTGTTTTCAAAAATCAGCAGCGTGCTGTCGCCGCCGTAAGCATAGTTGGAAACGGAAACGACCGCCCGCGTATCAGTCAGGCAGAATGCCGTGACCTCGCGTCCGTCGTAATCATACGGCGTAAACGAAAAGCCGGTGTCGCTGACGAGCGTCTGGGCATCTCCCACCGCAAGAACGCGGTTATTTCGGCTCCAGAGCAGACCGAGCACGAGATTTCCCGCGCTTTCATATTCCGCGGCGGGCGTTTCTTCGGAGAAATCCAGAATTGTGATGCGCGAAACGATTTCACCGCTCCGACTGACCGCCGTGGCTACCGCACCCTTGGTGCCGTCGCTGTTCAGCGCAATTGCGGTGATGTACGTATCGGCAAAATTATATTCATACTGCAGACTTCCGTCGCGTTTATAGACGCACAGCCGGGAGGCATAGTCCGTAGGCTGCACAGCCAGCGCAAACTTGCCGGAATCGCAGATTGCGCCGACGGTAATTTCGCTTTCGCTGGTTCCCGAAACCTGTGTTCCGGAAGCCGTCTCCACCCGATAGCCGGTGCCGCCCGTATTGTAGAGCAGGTACCGGCCGCCCGCATGGGAAACAGCCGGGTTATTGTAGCTGTGCCGGACGGAGAAAAGCTCCTTGGCCGAGCCGTTCAGAACGGTCAGGGCGGTGTCGCTGACGACATACATATTGCCGTCGCTTGTGCCGAAATTACCGGCCTCCGCCGTGCTGCCGGTCAGATTGACCGGATAGCCGTCACCGAAGCCGAGGCCGACCGCCTTGGTGCGGATCCAGTTGCCGATATTTTCCGGCTTCAGGTTCTCCCAATTTTCGAGAACCAAAAGCACAAGCACCGCCGCCAGCAGAATCGCCGCGACTTTGTATACGGTTCTGGAAATGCGCGGCGCCGTTCGGTCAGGCTGCAGCGCCGGGTGCTCCTCCGTATCCGGTTCGTCATGCACCGGCTCCTCATAGGCCGGCGTTTCCGGCTCGGCGGACTTTTTGGCCCGGCCTGTCACCCCATCCGGCGTCAGTCTGTAAACTTTCTTTTCTTCATGCTTCGCCATATCGGATTAACCTCTGTATGCCGCGTCCTGCGGCAGATCGTAAAAAACCTCGTCGAGATACAGGCCGCATGCCGGAGCGGTAGGGCCTGCATACCTGCGGTCACGGTGCGCGAGAATCTGCGGGATGTCATCCGGCCGAAATCTTCCCTGCTGCACAGCCAGCAGCGTGCCCGTCATAATGCGCACCATGTTGTACAGAAAGCCGTCCGCCGCAACCGTAAAGCGCACCATGTCGCCTTCCCGCGTGACGCGGCTTTCCGTAACCGTCCGGGTGAAATCCCCGGCTTCGCGTTTATCCAGCGTGCAGAACGAGGTGAAATCGTGCGTGCCCAGAAAATGCTGTGCCGCCTCATTCAGCTTTGCCTCATCAATGCGGTGGTAATAGTGCAGCGCGCGGTCATGCAGAAACGGATTGCGGATTTCCCGGTTCCAGATCTCATAGACATACCGCTTGCCGCGGCACGAATACCGCGCGTGGAAATCGGCCGGAACTTCCCGGCAGGAGAGCACCGCGATATCCGGCGGAAGAAAATGATTCAGCGCGCCGACCAGCCGCTGCGGCGGGATGGTATGCTCCGTTTTCATGCTGATGCAGAACGCCCGCGCATGTACGCCCGTATCGGTGCGGCTGCACGCCTTGATATCCGGCTGAACACCGAGCACGCTCCGGAGCGCCTGCTGAAAAACGCCCTGTATGCTCTGTGCATTCTCCTGCACCTGCCAGCCATGGTAGCCGCTGCCGTCATATTGAATTTTGAAAAGCAGGTTGCGCTCCATAGCCGTCTCCTTTGTTTATCGGACAATTGCCGGAGGAATCAGGATGTTGAGGACGATGAATACCGCCAGATAAGCGGCGCACAGCGCGATTGCCGACCAGTCGATGCGGCCGAGCTTGAGGACCTTCATTTTCGTGCGTCCCTCGCCGCCGTGGTAGCACCGGCTTTCCATGGCCGTCGCAAGGTCAAATGCGCGGCGGAAGGCCGAGACAAACAGCGGAATCAGCACCGGGATCAGCGCCCGGATGCGCTGCACAAGCCCGCCGCTTTCCATATCCGCGCCGCGGGCCTTCTGCGCCGCCATGATTTTTTCGGTTTCCTCCAGCAGCGTCGGCACAAAGCGCAGCGCGATGGTCATCATCATCGCGAATTCATGAACCGGCACATGCAGCAGCGCCAACGGCTTCAGAAGACGCTCAATTGCGTCCGTAAGCTGTGTCGGCGAGGTTGTAAACGTCAGAATCGAGCTGATCAGAATCAGCACGATGATGCGCACCGAAATCATGACACTGTTCAGAATGCCGTTTTTCGTGATGGTCAGAAAGCCAAGCTGAAAAAGCGGTTCGCCCGTGCCGTAAAACAGGTTCAGAATTGCGGTGAACGCAACAATGAACAGAATCGGCTTCAGGCTTTTCATATAGAGCTTCAGCGGCACTCTGGAAAGCGCGATGCCGACAAAGCACATCAGGATGGTCGCCGCCATCGTGACAAAATTCCGCGCACAGAAGATCAGCACGATGAAATAGACCGTCAGGCACATTTTAATGCGCGGATCCATGCGGTGCATGACCGACTTTCCGGGAAAAAACTGACCCATTGTCACATCGGAAATCATTTCGGCTGCACCTCCTCCTTTTTCTTCGGCACCAGAAGCGGAATCAGCTCCATCAGCGCCTCATCCACGCTGAGCACCGTTTCGCTGACCGGCAGCCCCATCGCGCGCAGGCGGCGCATGATCGATGTGATCTGCGGCAGGCGCAGGCCCATCGGCTCCAGAAGCTCGCCGCGTGAAAAAACCGTCCGCGTCTCCTCCAGCATCTCGGCCCGTCCGTTATTCATCACGAGCACGCGGTCCGCCGTGCGGCCAATATCCTCCATGCTGTGCGAAACGAGCAGCACGGTGTTCTTCCGGTGCTTATGATACTGCGAGATCTGCGCCAGAATGACGTCGCGCCCCTTCGGGTCCAGGCCGGCGGCCGGCTCATCGAGGATCAGCACCTCGGGGTCCATTGCGATAACGCCGGCAATGGCCGCGCGGCGCTTCTCGCCGCCGGAAAGCTCAAACGGCGATTTCTCCAGCAGCTCCGGCTTGAGGTCGGTGAATTTTGCCGCCTCTTTTGCGCGCTCGAGCGCTTCGTCGTCCGAAAGCCCCATATTCTTCGGGCCGAACATGATATCCTTGATGACCGTTTCCTCAAAGAGCTGGTACTCCGGGTACTGGAACACCATGCCAACCTGAAACCGCACGCGGCGGATTTCCTTCGGCTTCTCCCAAATATCCCGTCCGTCCAGTAGCACCTGTCCGGATGTCGGGCGGATCAGGCCGTTGAGCATCTGGATCAGCGTGGATTTGCCGCTGCCCGTGTGCCCGATAACGCCGACGAATTCGCCTTTTTCGATTGAGACAGAGACATTTTCGACCGCCGTCTTTTCAAACGGCGTGCCGATGCCGTACGTATACGTTAAATTCTTCGTTTCCAAAACTGCCATTTATATTTCCCCGTTTTCTCTGCCGGGTGCAGGTCCCTTCGGCTCCTGCCCCGCAGATGCGAAATTTATCCCTTGCCGCAGTACGCGGCGACAGCCGCCACGCATTCCTGCTCATCGAGCGGCGTTCCCTTGATCGCGCAGCCCGCCGCATTCAGGCGGTAGACCAGCTCCGTTGCCTGCGGCACATCGAGATGATGCCGCTTCAGAAGCTCCACCTGTGCGAAAACTGTGCGCGGATCGCCGTCCGTGAGAATCTGCCCGTCATCCATGACGACGACGCGCCCGGCCTGAACGGCCTCATCCATATAATGCGTAATCAGCACAATCGTGATCCCGCGTTCCCGGTTGAGATAGGTAATGGTGTCCATGACCTCCTGCCGGCCGCGCGGGTCGAGCATGGCGGTCGGCTCGTCCAGCACGATGCACTGTGTTTCCATCGCGATGATTCCCGCGATGGCGATGCGCTGCTTCTGACCGCCGGAAAGCTTGTGCGGCGCGTGCTCGCGGTATTCGTACATATTGACCGCCTTCAAAGCCGCATCGACGCGGCGGCGGATCTCCGCAGGCTCAACACCGAGATTTTCCGGTCCGAACGCCACGTCCTCTTCCACGATACCGGCAACAAGCTGGTTGTCCGGATTCTGCTGAACCAGACCGACGCGGCGGCGCACGTCAAGCTGCGTTTCTTCCTCGGATGTATCAATGCCGTCGACACGGACCGTGCCGGATGTCGGCACAAGCATGCCGTTGAAAAGCTTCGCCATCGTCGATTTGCCGCAGCCGTTATGTCCGAGCAACGCGACAAACTCGCCCTGCTCAATATCGAGGTCTACGCCGTGAAGCACCTCGCCGGTTTCCTCATCATATGAAAAATGCAGGTTTCTGCATTCAATAAATGCCATTGTATCCCTTCTTCTGTGCCAAAAATCGATCAGACCGGCTCATCCGACCAGATCGCCGTGCTGCCGCAGGGCAGTGCAAGCCCCGTCGCCGTGACAGGCAGACCAATCTCATCGGCGGAGACAAAGCCGCCGATGCGCGGTGTGAGCAGCGTTCCGAGCAGATACGCCATGACGGACGGCGAAAGCCCCGTCGTGTAGGAATTCAGCATAAAGAACAGCGGATGATCCGTCAGAACGGGCAGACACAGCCCGACGAGTCCGAAAAGCTGCTCCTCCAGCTTCCAGACCTCGCCGCCCGGGCCGCGTCCGTAGGAAGGCGGATCCATGATAATGCCGTCATAGTGATTGCCGCGCCGCGTTTCGCGCTGCACAAATTTCACACAGTCGTCGACAAGCCAGCGCACCGGACGCTGCTCAAGGCCGGAAGCCGCCGCGTTTTCACGCGCCCACTGCACCATGCCCTTCGAGGCGTCCACATGTGTGACCGCTGCGCCCGCCGCCATACAGGCGAGCGTCGCCGCGCCGGTATAACCGAACAGGTTCAGAATTCTGATTTCCCGATCCGGCTCGCGCGCTTTGATTTCCCGGATGCGCCGCGCCGTGTAATCCCAGTTCACGGCCTGCTCCGGAAAGATGCCTGTATGCTTGAAGCCCATCGGCTTCAGGCGAAAAACCAGATCGCCGTATGTGATCTTCCATACATCCGGCAGCTTTTTGTAGACCTCCCAGCGGCCGCCGCCCGTATTGGAGCGCTTATAGCGCGCGTGGGCGTTCTTCCACCGGGGATCCTTTTTCCCGGATTTCCAGATGATCTGCGGATCGGGGCGGATGAGGAGAATATCTCCCCACCGCTCCAGCCGTTCTCCGGAATCCGTATCGATCAGTTCATAATCGTTCCAGTTCGCAATTCTCATCAGACAAGTTCTTCCTTGATGACTTCAGAAATATCGTTTGCCAGCTTTTCAATCAGCGCAGGATCGCGGCCCTCCACCATGACGCGCAGGAGCGGCTCCGTACCGGAAGGACGCACGATGACGCGGCCGTTGCCGTCCAGTGTCTTCGTCGCCGTATCGATGGCCTTTTTCACCTTCGGATCGGTATAGAACGCCAGCTTGCCTTCAGGCGAAACGCGGATGTTGACCATCGTCTGCGGGAAGCGCTCCATGACGGTCGCCATCGAGGAAAGCTTCGCTTCGCGGTGCTTCATGATGCTCAGCAGCTGGGCCGCCGTAAGCTGACCGTCGCCGGTCGTCGCAAAGTCGCGGAAAATCACATGGCCGCTCTGCTCGCCGCCGAAGCTGTAATTCTCAAGCAGCATCTCCTCCAGCACATAGCGGTCGCCGACTTTTGTCGCTTCAAAGTGAATGCCGTTGGCCTCACAGAACTTGATGAAGCCGAGGTTCGTCATGATCGTGCCGACAATGCAGCTTTTGTTCAGCTTGCCGCGGCTCTTCATATCGAGGCCGCAGATGGCCATGATGAAATCGCCGTCCACGGGGTTGCCGTTTTCGTCAACCGCAAGGCACCGGTCGGCGTCTCCGTCAAATGCAATGCCTGCGTCAACCGCATGCGTTCTGACATATTCGGCCAGCGCTTCCATATGCGTGGAGCCGCAGCCGTCGTTGATGTTCGTGCCGTTCGGCTCGTTTGAAAGCATATGCACCTTCGCGCCCAGCTCCGTAAACAGCGTTTCCGCCGTCATCGAAGCGGATCCGTTCGCGCAGTCCAGCGCGATCTCCAGCCCGTCGAGCGAAAAATGCACCGTGGATTTCACATGGTCGATGTAGTCGCGCAGCGCGTTCGGCGCCGTCGTGACCGTGCCGATGTCGCTGTCCGCCGGCTGGGGCGGAAGAGCCGCCTCGCCGAGAATCAGCGATTCAATGCGTTCCTCCAGATCATCCGGAAGCTTGTAGCCGTCACCGCTGAAAATCTTGATGCCGTTATACTCATAGGAATTGTGCGAAGCGGAAATCATGACGCCCGCATCCGCCTTGTACTTCTCGACGAGATACGCCACGGCCGGGGTGGGGACAACGCCCAGCAGGACGACGGATGCGCCGACGCTGCACAGGCCGGCCGCCATGGCATTTTCCAGCATATCGCTGGAGAGGCGCGTATCCTTGCCGATGATGACGCGCGGATGACGCGTGGATTTATTGGTGAGGACGGCCGCAGCCGCCCGGCCGAGCTTTGTCGCAAGCTCGCAGGTGAGGTCTTTATTCGCGACGCCGCGAATGCCGTCGGTTCCGAATAATCTGCCCATAAAATCAGACTCCTTCTTATACGTCAAATCTTGGATTATCGTCAGTTTCCGCACCCGGCGGCGTCAGGCCGAGGTGCAGGTAAGCGGCGCGGGTTGCGCAGCGGCCGCGCGGGGTGCGCTGCAGAAAGCCGATCTGCATCAGGTACGGCTCCACAACATCTTCGATCGTGACCACTTCCTCGCCGATGGCCGCCGCCAGCGTTTCCACGCCGACCGGCCCGCCGTTGTAATACTGAATGATCGCGTTCAGCATGCGGCGGTCGCCGGAATCAAGGCCAAGCTCGTCGACCTCCAGCCGGTCGAGCGCGATTTTCGCCGTGCTGTATGTGATCACGCCGTCGCTCATCACCTGCGCAAAATCGCGCACGCGCTTGAGCATGCGGTTTGCGATACGCGGCGTGCCGCGTGAACGGGAGGCGATTTCCAGCGCGCCGTCCGCTTCAACCTCAATGCCGAGAATGCCCGCGCTGCGCGTGACAATCTTTGCAAGCTCCTGCGGCTCATACAGCTCGAGCCGCAGCACCACGCCGAAGCGGTCGCGAAGCGGCGCGGAAAGCTGCCCGGCACGGGTCGTCGCGCCGACAAGCGTGAACCGCGGCAGCGGCAGGTGATAGCTCGCCGCCATCTGCCCTTTGCCGGTAATGATATCGAGCGCAAAATCCTCCATTGCCGGGTAAAGGATCTCCTCCACGGCACGCGGCAGGCGATGAATCTCATCGATAAACAGCACATCGCCGCAATTGAGGTTGGTCAGAAGCGCGGCCAGATCGCCCGGCTTCTCAATGGCGGGGCCGCTTGTGATGCGCAGATTGACGCCCAGTTCATTCGCAATGATTCCCGCGAGCGTCGTCTTGCCGAGGCCCGGCGGGCCGTACAGCAGGACGTGATCGAGCGATTCCCTGCGCTGCTTTGCCGCCTCGATAAACACCTCGAGATTCTCCTTCACCTTTTCCTGCCCGACATAATCGGCAAAGGTGCGCGGACGCAGCGGGTTTTCCACCTCTGCATCCTCCGGTGCGTATTCCGGCGCAATCACGCGGTTTTCAAAATCAAAATCGTCGTTTCTGTCAAATGTCATGGCTTTTTCGCACCCTCTTTACTGAAAACGGGTCGCCATACCCTTGAGGGCAAGGCGGATCAGTTCCTCGGTGGGCAGGCTGGAATCAAGCTTTGCGACCGCCTGCGCCGCTTCCGACTGCGTGTAGCCGAGCACGGCGAGCGCCTGCACCGCCTGCTCCGCGTTTCTGGAGGCGGACACCGCGCCGATGTCTGCCGCAAGGGAAAGCTCTCCGCCGGAGACTGCCATCTTTTTTACCTTATCCTTGAGTTCCAGCACGATGCGCTGCCCGAGCTTCGGGCCGACGCCGTTCGCGCGCGTGAAGCTTTTGCTGTCTCCGGAAGCCGCCGCCATCGCGACGCCCTCGGGCGTCATCTCGGACAGAATCGCCAGCGCAACCTTCGGGCCGACGCCGCTGATTCCGGTCAGCATCCTGAAGCAGTTCAGCTCGCTTTTGGAGGAAAAGCCGAACAGATCCAGCGCATCCTCCCGCACATTGAGCTGCGTATACACCGTGGTGGTCTCACCGATGCGCGGCATGCTTTTCTGCGTATGCATGGAGGTGAAGCATTTAAAGGCGACGCCGCCGCATTCCACCGCGAGCATGCCCGGCTCCATATGAACAAGCTTTCCGGTCAGACTGTAAAACATATCGTGTGAATCCTTTCAAACAAATCTATGCGGCACAAGGCGCATTCAGCGCAGAAACTGCCGCAGCGGCGTACCCGAGGCCTGACAGTGGCAGATGGCCACCGCCAGAGCATCCGCCGTATCATCGGGCTTCGGCACCTCCCTGAGGCAGAGCAGCCGGCGGGTCATCTCCATCACCTGCGGCTTGAGCGCCTTGCCGTATCCGGTGACGGCGAGCTTCACCTGCACCGGTGTGTATTCAAAAACGGGCACCCCCGCCTTCTGCGCCGCAAGAAGGATCACGCCGCGCGCCTCCGCCACACCGATGCCGGTCGTCTTGTTGTTCGAGAAATACAGCTTCTCCACCGAGACGGCTTCGGGGCGGCAGCGGGTCAGAACATCGGAGACGCCGTCATAGATCATCTCGAGCCGCCGGTTGAAATCCACGCCCGCCTTTGTCGTCACCGCGCCGTGTTCAATCGTGCGGTAACGGTTATTCTTCATTTCTATGACTCCGTAGCCGACGATCGCATAGCCGGGATCAATGCCGAGCACAACCATATTGACGAACGTTTTCCTCCTGCGCAGTATACGTTTTGCGTTTCCGCTTTTTGCACCCTGCCGGCCTTTATCCGGCCCGGCAGGCAACAGAGCAGAAAAGCCCATATTGTCTGTAGTATAACATATTTTGCATATCTTGAACAGCCGTAAATTCCGAAAAAATTGTGAACACACGTTCAAATCCGATTTTTCTTCACAGATGCAAAGTGGGCGCGCAGCCCGGAGCCGCGCGCCCAGAATGATGCTGTTATTCCGCGAGCGCCTTGGTGCGCGCCGCCATATCGGAAATGCGCACAAGGCCGAAGCCGTCCACGCCGGAAAGCACCGAGTCGTGCAGCGGCGCCTTCCACGCTTCGGGCAGGCGTGCCGCGCCGAGCATCATGCCGAGCACGGAGCCTGCCGTCGCGCAGTTGCAGTCGGTGTCAAAGCCCATCGTAAGGCACATCCCCATGGTGCGGGTAAAGTCCATTTCGCCCCAGAGCAGACCGAGCACGACGATGGCGGCGTTCGAGATCGTGTGGCACCAGTGGTGCCCGTTGTTCTCGTTGTACTTGCCGAGGATGTACGCCGCTGCCAGCTCCGCAGTCTCGCCCGCGTCATACCGGCTCAGTATGCCGTCAAGCTCCCGATACAGGCGGCTTTCCTTCGGAATCTGCCGCATGCCCGAGCGCACCACTTCGCGCATATCGCCGCAGACCGCCGCCTTCGCGAGCATCGCCGAAACCCACATCTCGCCGTAGATGCCGTTTTTGATATGGGAAATCGACGCGTCGCGCCATGCCATTTCCGCCGCCGTTTTCATATCGCCCGGGCAGATATAGCCGAACAGATCGCCGCGGATCTGCGCGCCGATCCACTCGCGGTACGGGTTGCGGTATGACGCCGACTGCGGCGGATAAAGCGCCTGCGCAAGGTTGATGTACGCGACGCGCTCCGCCGTGCAGGTGTGCAGCAGCGGCAGGTTCATCAGCCAGTTCTCCGCCGCGTCATCCGGCGTGAAATCCCGCCCGTACTGCTCGACAAGCTTCAGCGCGAGCAGCGTATAGTTCGTGTCGTCGTCCTCCGGCATGTAGGCGACGTTGTTGATCCAGCCTGTTTTCTCCGCGCCGTAGGCGTGGTGGTCGTCGCGCACGTCGTACCTTTCGCGGATTTCTGCGGCAATATCGGACGACATATACGTTTTCAGCGGCAGGTTGCCGGTTTCGGCCAGCAGACCGTTGATGCGTGCGCGCCGCCAGCCCTCGACCGGCTGCCCCAGCAGGCAGCCTGCGCAGCGGCCGAGCCATGCGCCGTAGATCCGGTCAAAATCCGGTGCGGCTTTTACCGTGTCCTCGCCCTCGGCGAGCGCCTGAATGGACGCAAGGTCGGACGGCTCCTGCGCTTCCAGAGACGCGGGCAGCGCCTCAAGCGCCTCAAGCAGTGCCGCGCCCGCCGCCGTGCGCGCCGCCCCGCGCGCCATTTTTTGAATTTCCTCCGCACGCGCCGCAAAGCGCGCCGTGTCGCAGCCCTCGTCCGCGCGCTGCTCCGCCTCAATCGTCAGTGCGTCGCAGAAATCAAACCACGGTTGTTCTCTCAGCATTTTCCAAACTCCTCTCCCGGCACTAAACCCGGTATTTTTCTTCATTGTACAGCGCAAACGATGAAAAGGCAATAAAAATCCGCCGCAGGCTTCCCCGGCAGCGGATTGATATATGGATTCAGTTTTCTTTTGCCGCGATAAAACCGCGGATGCAGTCTGCGATGTGGTCGTAGCGGTCGCAGTTTTGGAACAGGAAGTCCTTGGGCATTTCCCGCATTTCAGCCCACGGCGTCGCGCGCAGCTCCTTTTTGAGGACGGTCTCCACGGCGAGGCGGTGGAAAATCGAGCGCATGCGGAATTCGATCTCGTAGAACTGCTCGTCGGAAATCGGCTCAAAATACGAATTAATCGCATGGCGCAGTGTTTCCGTGGACTGTTCGGTTTCGCGGTGGTGTCCCCAGCGTTCGGCAATGCGGCCGGTAAACCGCATCCACGCGGAGTCCGCCTTCGGCATCACGATGCTCATTGTGCGCGCGTCCTTGTAAGACCACAGCGTCCATGAGACGTTGTTCTTTTCGCACAGCCCAAGCACATAGGCCATCATGCGGTTGTACAGCTCGATGTCCGGATGGTGCTCCAGACCGCATTCGCCGCACCACACCGGACGGTGAAACCGCTCGCGGGCGCGGAGCTGGCGATAAAAGATCTCATCGAAAATTCTGAAGCGCTCTTCATCGGGCATATCGGGGTCGAGCACGCCGCTCTCGTACACGAACGGATAGTAGTGCACGGCATAGGCGATCTGCGGATCCTGCGGCTCGTGGAACAGCTCGAATTTCCGCCCGAAATCGTCGCCCTCGAGGAAAATCACATGGTCGGCGTCCACCTCACGGATGGCGGCGATGACCGCGTCGTAAAAGCCGTTGAACTGCCCGGCGGTCAGGCCGAAGGACGGCTCGTTCAGGATGTCATAGCCGGCGACAATCGGATCATCCGCGTAGCGGCGGGCGATCTCGCGCCAGAGGCCGACCATCTGCGTCTGGAAGCACTTGTACTTCCAGAACAGCGGCTGGCCCGTGGGATTATCGCTGTGCCAGTCCGGGTTCTGCCCGCCCGGCGTGGAATGCAGGTCGAGCACCGCCATCAGGCCGTACTGCCGGCAGTACGCCAGAACGCGGTCCAGACGCTCGAATCCGTTTTCCAGATACACGTCCGGCGCGTCATCCGACAGAAACCAGTGATAATTGAACGGCAGGCGAACCATATTCAGCCCCATCGATTTGAGGTAGGCAAAGTCGTCTTCCGTGACGAACGCATCCACAAGGTCGTTGAAAAAGCGGCGGCTGTTCTCCGCGCCGTATACTTCGGTGAACGCTTCCTTGATCATCTCATCCGTGCCGGGCATGCCGACCATAAAGTGCTCAAGGTTCATCCATGAACCGATTGCAAAGCCCCGCAGAAAAACCTTTTCTCCGTTCCGGACGAAGTCCTCGCCCGAAACCTGCAAAAAATCGCTGCGCATCTTTTCCCCCGATCAGTCCTTCATCAGCGTGACCATAACGGCCTTCTGCGCATGCAGGCGGTTCTCGGCCTCGTCGAAGATCGGGTTTGCATTCGCTTCAAAGACCGCTTCGGTAATCTCCTCACCGCGGTGCGCGGGCAGGCAGTGCTGCACGATGGCGTCCGGCTTGGCGACGGACATGATGCGCTCGTCGATGCAGTAGCCCGCGAACGCCTTTTCACGCGCCGCGCGCTCTTCCTCCTGGCCCATCGAGGTCCACACATCGGTGATAACGACGTCCGCATCCTTCGCGGCGGTCATCGGGTCGTCGGTCAGCTCGAAGCAGTCGTACTGGGCAGCGAAATCGAGGATTTCCTTCGGCGGGCGGTAGCCCTCGGGGCACGCGACCGAAACCGCCATGCCGACCTTGAGACAGCCGACAATCAGGGAGTTCATCATGTTGTTGCCGTCGCCGATGAAGCACATCTTCAGCCCGTCAAACGAGCCTTTGTATTCGCGGATCGTCATCAGGTCCGCGAGAATCTGGCAGGGGTGGCAGAAGTCGGTCAGGCCGTTGATGACCGGCACGGAGCCGTATTTTGCGAGATCCTCAACCTCCTGCTGCGCGAAGGTGCGGATCATGATGCCGTCCACATAGCGGGAAAGCACGCGCGCGGTATCCTGCACCGGCTCGCCGCGCCCGATCTGCGAGCCTTCGCCTGCGAGCACGACCGCATAGCCGCCGAGCTGATTGATGCCCACTTCAAACGAAACGCGTGTTCTGGTGGAGGATTTTTCAAAGATCATGCCGAGCGCCTTGCCCTTCAGAATCGGGTGCTCGATGCCGTGCTTTGTCTCATACTTGAGCTGGTCGGCAAGATTCAGAATGTCGATGATCTCCTCCTTTGAGAGATCGAGAAGCTTGAGCAGATGTTTCATCCTTTATTTTCCTTTCCTTATTCATCTTTAATCTGTTCCGCAAAAATCGCAAGACCTGCGTCTATTTCATCCTTTGTAATGGTGAGCGGCGGCAGGAAGCGCACCAGATCCTTGGCGGTGAGAACCAGCAGCCCCGCCTTGGCGCAGGCGTTCAGCACGTCATGCGCATTGCGGTTCTTCACCTTGATGCCGAGCATCAGTCCGCGCCCGCGGACATATTCAACATTCGGCAGCTTCAGGAGCTGCTCCGTAAAATACGCGCCCTTTTCGCGCACCTGCTTGAGAAACGCTTCGTCCGAAACACGGGAGACAACCTCCAGCGCGCCGGCCGACGCGACCGGATTGCCGCCGAAGGTGGAACCGTTCATGCCCGGCGCAAAGGCGTCCTTCACCTTTTCGCCCGCGATGCACACCGCAATCGGCAGGCCGCCGCCGAGTCCCTTTGCCGTCGTGACGACATCGGGCAGAATGCCGCAGCCCTGATAGCTGAAGAAGTGACCCGTGCGGCCGACGCCGGTCTGCACCTCGTCGAGAATCAGGAGCGCGTCGTGCCGGTCGCACAGCGCGCGGACCGCCTTGAGATATTCCTCGTCCATCGGGACAACGCCGCCCTCGCCCTGCACGCTTTCGAGCATCACGGCACAGACGGTCTCATCCATTTTATCCTCGAGATCGGCGATATCGTTGCCCTCGGCGTAGACAAAGCCCTCGGTGAGCGGCGTAAAGAGCCGGTGGAACGCGTCCTGTCCCGTCGCGGCGAGCGTCGTCAGCGTTCTGCCGTGGAAAGAATTTTTCAGCGTGACGATGTTGTGCGCGCCCTTTTTCTCGCCGTATTTACGCGCAAGCTTGATGGCGCACTCGTTGGCCTCCGCGCCGCTGTTGCAGAAAAACGAGCGGCACAGGCCGGACGCCTTCGCAAGTTTTTCCGCGAGCGCCACATTCGGCTCGCAATAGTAGTAGTTTGACATATGCTGGATGCGCGCCGCCTGCGCGGACACGGCCTTGACCCAGCCGTCGTCGCAGTAGCCGAGCGCGTTCACGCCGATGCCGGACGTGAAATCGTAGTAGTGCCTGCCCTCCACGTCCCACGCCTCACAGCCCTTGCCGTGGTCCAGCGCGACATCGACGCGCCCGTAGGAATGAAGGATATACGCCTGTTCCTGTTCCTTGATTGTCTTGAAATCCATCTTAATCTCTTTTCTCTTGATATTCTCGAAACCGGAAGTATCTTCCGTACGCGTTTGCCTGACTGCTTCCTTTCTGCGGCGAAGTGCGGTTCACCACACGACTCCGCGACTTCGCAGCGGTACGTTGCCGCAAAAGGCTAGCCGTACTCGTCGGGAAAACGCAGTGTATACTAATAGAACATCGTGCCGATGCCTTCGTCGGTAAAAAGCTCGACCAGAATCGAATGCGGCGTGCGGCCGTCGATGATGTGCGCGCGCTCCACGCCGCGGCGCACCGCCTCCACGCAGCAGTCGATCTTCGGGATCATGCCGCCGCTGATGATACCCTCACGCTTTAATTTCGGGACGTCGCTGACGTTCACGACCGGAATCAGCGTGCTTTCGTCGTCTTTGTCGCGCAGCAGTCCGACGATATCCGTCATCAGAATCAGCTTGCGCGCGCCAAGCTCTGCGGCGATGCGTGCCGCCGCCACGTCTGCGTTGATGTTGTACACCTCGCCGTGATAGCCCGCCGCCACGGTGGAAATCACCGGGATGTACCCCGCCGCAATCGAATCGCGGACGATTTTTGAATTGACCTCGCGGATTTCCCCGACAAAGCCGAGATCCTCCGCAGAGGGCAGCTTGTCCGCTTTTAAGAGCGAACCGTCCTGCCCGCAAAGACCGATAGCCTTGCCGCCCGTGTTTTCGAGAAGCTGCACGAGGTCCTTGTTGACCTTGCCCGCGAGCACCTGCTGGACGATGTCCATCGTCTCCTGATCGGTATAGCGCATGCCATTGATAAATTTGCTTTCCTTGCCGATTTTTTTCAGCATCCCGCTGATCTCCGGGCCGCCGCCGTGCACCAGCACAACGTTGACGCCGACAAGCTGCATCAGAACGATGTCGTTCATGACGGCTTCTTTCAGTTCGGGATTGATCATCGCGTTGCCGCCGTATTTCACGACGATGGTTTCACCCGCCCATTTGCGGATGTACGGCATCGCCTGCACGAGGATGTGCGCGCGGTCGCTGTTGGATACGCCGATTTTCTGTTCAGTACTCATGTGCGGTAATCTCCATTGATCTTTACATAGTCATAGGTGAGGTCGCAGCCGAACGCCTCGGCCTGCGCTTCGCCGTCTTTCAAATCGACAAGGATCGTGATTTCGCCGGTGTGCAGCACATGCGCGGCCTCCTCCTCGCTGAACTCGATGCCCGCGCCGTTTTCACAGACATTCACGCGCCCGTTTTCACTCTGAAACGCGACATCTACCCTGCCGATATCGATATCCGCGCCGGAATAGCCGATGGCGCAGAGTACGCGCCCCCAGTTCGCGTCCTCGCCGAACATTG
>JBJEOO010000228.1:0-7497 GCA_051880755.1 Hominenteromicrobium sp. | reverse complement strand
AAGCTCAAGGGAATTGGCCATGCTCATCTTATCCGCCTTGAGCAGGATGTCGCCGACCATCCACGCGTTGAGGTCGACAAACTTCATCTTTGTGACCGGGTCCTTGTCCTGAACACGGTCATAAAACGGCTTTACAACTGCGGCGGGGGAAGGAGCGTCCGTCTTGATTTTCAGGAGCTTCTTGCGCTCCTTTTCGGTGAACATGTAAGCGTTGCCGATAAAGCGGTCCTCCAGACGCATGCCGCGGCGAATCAGGAAATTGATACCGGATTTTCTCGGCAGGTGCGAAGCGACTTTGCCGATCAGACGGCGGATCGGGAAGGGAATCTTATCGTAGGCCGGCACGGCAAGCGGCTCCCTGTAAATATTGTAGCCGCCGAAGATCTCATCGGCGCCCTCACCGGACATAACGACCTTCAGGTACTGCGACGCGGTGTTGCAGACAAAGTAAAGCGCCACGGCGGAGGGGTCGGCGAGCGGCTCATCCATGTGGTACTGGATTTTGCCGAAGTTGCCCCAGAATTCTTCAGGCGTGATGGTCTTGCTGTAATTCTTGACCGGGATCATTTCGGAAAGCTCTTTTGCGTAGCTGATCTCGTTGTATTTCGAGCCGTTGTCAAAGCCGACGGTGAACGTCTTGTCGACGTCGGCGGAACAGGCGACATAGCTGGAATCGACGCCGGAGGAAAGGAAGGAGCCAACCTCGACGTCCGCGATTTTGTGTGCCTCAACGGAATTGTCAAAGGTCTTTTCAATCTCGTCCACCCAGTATTCGAGCGGCTTGTCCTCTTCGGCGTTGAATTCGGGAATCCAGTAACGCTGAATATCCATTTTGCCGTCTTTGTAGAAGAAATAGTGGGCGGGCGGCAGCTTATAAACGTCCTTGAAGAACGTCTCATAACCCGGGGAATACTGGAAGGAAAGGTAGCCCTCGAGTGCGCGCTCGTTCAGCTCCTTTTTGAAATGCGGGTGCTCGACGAAGCTTTTGATCTCGCTGCCGAACATGAACGTGCCCTGCATTTCCGCGTAATAAAACGGTTTGATGCCGAAAAAGTCGCGCGCGCCGAACAGCGTTTTCGTGTTTTTATCCCAGATGATAAAGGCGAACATGCCGCGCAGCTTGTTCAGAAGCTCCGTGCCGTATTCTTCAAAGCCGTGCAGCAGCACCTCGCTGTCCGTTTTGGTTGTAAAGACGTGGCCCGCTTTCAGAAGATCTTCCCGGATCGACTGGAAGTTGTAGATTTCACCGTTGAACATCAGAACCTTGCTCTTGTCCTCGTTCAGAATCGGCTGACGGCCGCCTGCGAGGTCAATGATCGAAAGACGGCGGAAGCCAAGCGAAATATCGCCGTCCATATAATAATCTGCGTCATCAGGGCCGCGGTGCCGGATTCGGTCTGCCATTGCGTGCAGCACCGGAGCCATCGTCTGCGTTTCACCGCCGCCGATATATCCTACAAAACCACACATGCCAATTGCCTCCTTTGTGTTAGTTTGTCTTGTGTTCGTTTTCCGTATTCTTGATCAAAGCAAAAAGCGAAGGCGCGCGGTCGGGATATTCCGTCAGGAGTGCTTCGCTGTTGAGCTGCGGCAGCGCATCCCGGCGGATGGCGTCGTCCTGCCCGGCTTTTTCTCCGGCCAGCAGCATGCGGCTTTTCGCCATCGCAAGCTGCATCCGGCCGTCCGTCAGCGCCTCGCTCAGGCCGCTGCGCGTCTCGAAAATGCCCGTCGGATTTTTCGGATTTGCCGTATACAGCATACGGAATGCGTTGTAGACCGCACAGCTCAGATATACGGTAATCTGCCGCGTCAAAGATTTGCTATTGATTTTTTTCAGAATACCAAATACAATATGAATGGAATTGGAGATTATTTTTCGGTCCACGTTCGGCACGGCCTCGCGTGTATCGCTGTCGTCCGTTTCGGGAACGTGCAGCTTTTCGCCCTGACGGAGCGGTGTCTTGCCGAGCAGATAATCGCAGGATACGCCGTAATAATCTGCGGTACGGACGATGAAGTCAAGCCCGCATTCACGGATTCCCTTTTCGTAATGGGAAAGCAGAGCCTGTGATATTCCGAGGTCTGCGGCCGCCTGCTTCTGACTGATTCCCTGTTCCTTGCGGAGCAGCGTCAAAATCCGCGGAAAGTCATTGTTCACCTGTCCGTTCACCACCTGAAAGCAAAAATATGCAAAAAATAACACCGAGTAAATTATAAACGAATTTATCCGAGAAGTAAACAGACAAAAGACTTTTTTTCGATTGAAATCCATCGTTTTTTTGTTGAAGGGTTACAGCACTCCCGGTGCTTTGCCCGGAAAGGACTTGCAAATGAAAACATATACCATCCATCTGATCCGCCACGGCATCTGTGAGGGAAATCTCGAGGGACGTTATGTCGGCCGCATGCAGTCTCCTCTGGCGCAGGAGGGCATTCAGGCGCTTTTGGATCTGAAACGGAAAGGCAGGTATCCCGAAGCCGTCAAATACTATGCCAGCCCCTGTGTGCGCTGTGTTGATACGCTCAAGGTGCTTTATCCGACCGCCGATCCGGAGGTTATTCTGGAGTTGGCCGAATGTGATTTCGGCGATTGGGAGAATAAAAAGGCGGAGGAGCTGATGCATGATCCGAAATTCTCGGCATGGATGAACGGCGGTCGCCACGAAGCGCCGCCGAACGGTGAAAGCAGCATTGTGTTTATGCAGCGCGTCTGCGCGGGCTTTGAGATGCTGGTGCGCAATATGATGACGACCGGAGACGAGAGCGCGGTGCTCGTCACACACGGCGGCGTGATCATGACGCTTCTCGCGGCATACGGCCTGCCGCGCGCCAAGATGACGGACTGGATGTGTGAAAACGGCCACGGCTATTCTATGCGGATTGATCCGATGCTCTGGAGCCGCGGCATGGCGGCGGAGGTTTACCAGATGCTGCCGGTCATGCCGGACAGCGGACAGCGCGAATATACCGTTCTCGATCTCGCGCGCGAGGCCGCTGACCGTGCATACGGAAAAAAAGAGAACAAAGAGCAGAACGAAGAAGAGCAGGACTGATATGAACAAAGGCTACAAGAAATACTTACCCTTTCATCCGATCCGTTTCCCGGAGCGGACATGGCCGGACAAGGTGATCGACCACGCGCCCGTGTGGTGCAGCGTTGATCTGCGGGACGGCAATCAGGCGCTGGTTACGCCGATGAATCTGCATCAGAAGGTCGTCTTTTTCAAGACGCTCGTTGAGATCGGCTTCAAAGAAATTGAGGTGGGGTTTCCGTCCGCTTCCGAGACGGAATACGAGACGCTGCGTTATCTGATCGATGAGCATCTGATTCCGGATGATGTCACGGTGCAGGTGCTCGTACAGGCCCGCCCGCACCTGATTGAAAAGACCTTCGAGGCAATCCGCGGCGCGAAAAATGTCATTGTACACTTCTATAATCCGACGTCAACGCTTCAGCGCAAGGTTGTCTTTGATACCGATATGGACGGCGTGATCGAGCTTGCCGTTCAGGCAGCCGGGCTGATCCGCCGCCTTGCCGACGAAATGCGCCGGGAATACCCGGAAATGAGCCTGCGCTTTGAGTATTCGCCGGAGAGCTTTTCGGGCACGGAGGTGGAGAATTCCGTGCGGATCTGTGACAGCGTGCTGGAGGCACTCGGCGCGTCTCCAAAGGAAAAGGCAATCATCAATCTGCCCAATACGGTGGAACTGGCAACGCCGAACTGCTTTGCCGATCAGGTGGAATACGTCGCGTCGCATCTGAAGCACCGGGACTGTGCGGTGCTCAGCATTCATCCGCACAATGACCGGGGAACGGCGACGGCCGCCACGGAGCTTGGCATCATGGCCGGCGCGGAACGCGTGGAGGGCACGGTTTTCGGTAACGGAGAGCGCACGGGCAACTGCGATATTATGAATCTCGCAATGAATCTGTATGCGCAGGGTGTCGATCCGAAGCTCGATTTTACGAATATGAATCACATCAAGCGCGTTTATGAGGAATGCACGCATATGCATGTTCATGAGCGGCATCCCTATGCGGGCGAGCTCGTTTTTACGGCGTTTTCCGGGTCGCACCAGGACGCAATCAACAAAGGCGTCACCTATATGGCAAAAACCGGGGCGGCGCATTGGGCCGTGCCGTACCTGCCGATCGATCCCGCCGATCTGGGACGGCAGTATGAACCGATTATCCGGATCAACAGCCAGTCCGGCAAGGGCGGAGCGGCGTTCATCATGCACCGCCATTTCGGCTATATTCTGCCCAAGCAGATGCACCCGGAATTCGGGGCCATCATTCAGGAGGTCTGCGACCGCGAAGGCCGTGAGCTGAAGGCGGAAGAAGTGTTCAAAATCTTCCGGCATGAATACCTGTATGTCCATACGCCGTATACCCTCAAACGTTACCGTTTGTTTGAAGAAAACGAAAAGCTCGATCGGGTTGTCGTTTACTTTGACGGCGTGCTTTCCTTCAACGGGCGGGACATCCAGCTTTCCGGGCGCGGCAACGGCCCGATTGACGCGTTTTTCAAGGCGCTCCGGTCCGTAGGCATTACGGATTATAAATTTGTTTCTTACAGCGAGCACGCGGTTTCAACCGGCGCGGATTCGCAGGCGGTGTCGTATATCGAGCTGAGCCACGGCGATGAAACGATGTTCGGCGTCGGTCTGGATCATAACATCTCCCTGTCCTCCATCAAGGGCATCATCTGCGCAATCAACCGGTTCGAGCGCCGCGCGCAGGCGGAACGGCAGAAGGCGTAGGCATGCGGTATCTGCCGAATATCATAACGGGCGCGCGGGGGATCGCCGGCTTCCTTCTGCTGGTTTTTCCGCCGCTGTCCGTGCCGTTTTGGACGATATACCTGCTCTGCGGGGCAGGGGATGTGCTCGATGGATGGCTCGCGCGCAGGCTCCATGCGCAGAGCCGGATCGGCGCCATGCTGGACAGTGCGGCGGATCTTGCTTTTGTGCTGTGCGCCGGGGTGCGCCTGCTTCCGCTGGCAGCAGCCTGCCTCGACAGGCGTATGCTTTGGCTTGCGGGCGGGATTGCCGCTGTGAAGCTGCTGGCCTATGTGGTCGGATGGATCCGGTACCGCCGTTTTGCAGCGCTGCACACGATCCTGAACAAGCTGACAGGCATCATACTGTTTCTTCTCCCGCTTTTTCTGCGGAGCGGCGGATTTCCGGCGCTTTGCGTGGCTGCGGAAGCGGCGGCACTGGCGGCTGCCGCGGAGGAATTGCTGATTCAGCTTAAAGCAAAGTCATTCAGCGCGGATATAAAAGGCATATGGTGTATAACGAAATAAAGCGGCCGTCGGAAGGCTCAGGGGCTTTCCGACGGCTGCTTTTTGTCCTTGTGTTTGAAGATCCGTTTTGCTGCAGGCTTTTCCACGAGACAGGTCAGGAGCGCGGCAAGGAGAAAGGAGACAATCCAGAACAGTACGGTATACTGCACCTGCCACGCGAAATGCCAGCCTTCGCTGCCTGCGGACTGCGGCCACGCGGTCACGCCCTCCGGGGCATCCGGATACGGCGGAATATGCCATGCCTTGAGCTGCAGAAGCACCGTAGCATGCCAGAGGTAAAGGTTGTACGAAATCGCGGAGATAAACACAACGGCCCGGTTTGAAAAGATCCACTGCAAGGGCCGGCAGGCATGGTCGAGCGCAAGCAGAAAAACACAGATAAGCGCGGAGAACCAGAAACGAAAATCCACCTGCCAGCGCTGAATGTATGCGGCGTGGTCGAGACCGTCCTGCAGCATGCAGACAAGCGATACAAAGGCCGTGAAGCTGATCAGGGTGGAAAGCAGTGCTGTCTGCCGCGTGCCCCTGCCGATCCGCGCGCGCAGCCGGCAGAAAAGCACAGCGGCGAGCATTCCGTTTGCATAGACGCCGAAAAAGGCCGGAAACTGGTTGATGCGCAGAGCATCGGCGGTACCGTCCGGCAAGCGCGCAAAGCAGGTGAGGTATACTTCCGAGAGGATGCAGAGCGCGGCCCAGCTTTGAAGCGGAAAGCGCCGGAAAATACGCGCGAACACCGGGAAAATCAGATAAAACTGCACCTCAATGCCGAGCGTCCAGAGTGTTGTCGGAAACTTCGTGCCGATGTAGCTTTCCGGCCAAAACGTATGGGTGAAGGTCAGGTGAGAGAGAACGTCCTGCAGATAGTGCGGAAAACTCGGGTAATCGGCCGGGCGGATCCAGAAAACAAGATACATGAGCAGACAAAGGTAATATGTGGGCAGAATGCGCGCGGCACGCTTTTTGAAAAACAGCCCCGGACTGTCCGGCGCGGGAGAAAGCGGGTCGGTCATCTGCCGCGCATAGGGGAGAAAGAGGCAGAAGCCCGAAAGCAGAAGCAGCACATCGACAAACATATATCCCGTCCGCGGTACCCACATTAAGCTGAAATGCGCGATGCCGAGCGGCCGGAGCAGATCGCTCGGGATGAGGTACTGCAGCCAGGACTGCTGCCACAGGTGAAACCCCATGATCAGCAAAATGGAGAAAGCGCGCACGCCGTCCAGAACGGCGATGCGTCCGTTTTGTTCCTTCAAGAAAGATTCTCCTTTTTCAAAAGACCCGCCGGGTGTGACGGCGGGTCCGGTTTTATGAAAGTACAATCACTTTGGTGGCGACGTTTTCCACAAACCGCCGGTCGTGCTCGACAAAGATCACGGTCGGCGCGCAGTCCTTCAGAAGCGTTTCAAGCTGCATGCGTGAGATGACGTCGATAAAATTGAGCGGCTCGTCCCAAACCAGCAAATGGGCTTTCTCACAAAGGCTTTTCGCAATCAGCACTTTCTTTTTCTGCCCTTCGGAAAAATCCTCCATGCATTTCTCGAACTGTGCGCGTTGGAATTCCAGCTTGCGCAGAATCGTTTTGAAAAGACTCTCATCGATGCCGTTTGCTTCGGCAAAATCGCTGAGCGAGCCGCAGAGACCCTCGGCGCTCTGGGGAATATAGGAAATCGTGAGTCCGCTTGCCTGTTCCAGCGTGCCGGTGTGTGGGATATTCTCACCGCAGAGCAGCTTTAAAATGCTGGATTTGCCGCACCCGTTTTTGCCCTGCAGCGCGACGCGTTCGCCGCGCCGGATTTCAAAGCGGACGGGGGAGAACACCGGCCCCGCGCCGTAATCCACCGAGAGATCCCGCGCCTCAACGAGCAGCTCCTTCGGGTGGCGGAGCGTTGCAATCTGCAGCTTTGTATCGGCGGATTCGATGTTTTTGAGCAGCGCGCTTTTTTCTTCCAGCGCGTCGTTGCGCCGCGATTCAATCGACTTCGCGCGCTTCATCATCTTGCGGCTCTTTTCGCCTTCATAGGCGCGGCGATCCAGACTCTTTTCTGTTCGCTCGGGTTTAAAGCCGATTTTCCGGCTTTCCGCGCGGTTGGACCACTCCGCGCTTCGGCGCGCGGCGGCCTCCAGACGTTTGACGTCCTTTTTCAGCTTTTCGTTCTCCGCCTGCTCAAAGGCATCCTGCCGCCGCTTA
>JBJEOO010000227.1:0-1793 GCA_051880755.1 Hominenteromicrobium sp. | reverse complement strand
TGAACGAGGGCAATGTCCAGGCCATCTTCAACCGGTGCCTGGCGACGAAGGATGACGACCGTGAAGAGCTTTCAATAAGCGTGCTTTTTCAGAGAGATTTAGGATATGATGAGGATTCCAAACCTGTCTATTTCAGCAAGGGCAGGCTTGAACACAACAGAAAAAACATTCTGTATCTGCTGGGACAGTTGAAAACCGTCCATGAAAATGATTTGAAACTTACATCCGCTACGGCGATTGATCGGTATGACGGTGTAAAATGGACAATAGATACCGTCAAACTTATGGAACTGTTCCATTTGGGTGAGGCAATACACGCAATTCAGCCTTTTACAAAACAATCCAACACTGCACACATTGCCCGCCTGTTAGTCAAGCCCACCCTCTCTCCGAAAGGCCCTGCCTTCCCCGCATGGTGGGCGGCCCACAAGGCGGAGTGGGAAGCGTAAAACCGAGCAAAGCCGCAAGCCCCACGGGAAATGACTCCCGTGGGGCTTGTTCTATCCATCGCCGCATGAAACGCGCACTTTCCGCGCGGATCACACGGCTTTGGGACACCTGCCATGATGCAGGATCGAGGTTTGCTTTATGCTCAGAAATAATTGAACGGATTGGTCAGGCTGCCGTAATAGAGCACCTCGAAGTGCAGGTGCGGGCCGGTGGAGTTGCCCGTGGAGCCGACATAAGCGATCGTCTGCCCCGGCGAGACATAGTCGCCGACCGAGCACGCCAGTGCGCTTGCGTGCGCATAGCGGGTGGAATAGCCGTTTCCGTGGTCGATAAAGACGCAGTAGCCATAGCTGCTCATCCAGCCGCTGTAAATCACCGTGCCGCCGTCCGCCGCGACAATCGGCTTGCCGTAAATGCCGCTGCCCGCAATGTCAATGCCGCGGTGTCCGCCGCTGCCGAAATAGCAGGTGATATAGGTGTATCCGGGCATCGGCCAGACAAAGCTGCCGGTGCCGACATACCCCGCACCGCCGGAGCCGCCGGAATTGCTGTTTGCCGCTTCAAGCGCCGCGTAGTATTCCTCATACCATTTGTCAATTGCCGCGTCCGCTTCGGCTTTTTCCCTTTCGATGCGCTCGGCTTCCGCCTGAGCCTCAGCCTCGCTCTGCTCCGCCTCGGCCAGCAGCGTCTGATTCTCCTCGTACAGCTCGGAAAGCTCCGCGCTCTTCTTATCCAGCGCTTTCTTATCCTCACTCAGTTCTTCCTTATTCGCATTGATCTGCTTAACGGTCTCCTCAATGGAATGGAGCTGCGTTTCGAGCGTATCAAGCAGCTCGGTGTCATGCGCCGTGACCGCCTTGATCATTTCGCTTTTCTGCGAATAATCCACAAGGCTGGTGCTGTTCAGAATGATGGCAATCGTGGAGGCCTCGCCCGCCATATACAGCGCGCGCAGACGCTCCTTCAGCTTTTCGTAATTCTCATTGATGCTGACCTGTGTGTCGGCAATTTCCTGCTCGCCGGCGGCAATCTGATCATCCAGCTCGTCAATGCGCTTGACCAGAAGATCCAGCTGCTGCTGAACGGTATCGATCTTCGCCTGAAGCTCGTCGCGATAGGCGCGCTTCTGGTTTACATCGTCGCGCAGCTTCTCCAGCTGCGCGTTATTCTTTTCTTCCTGCGCCTCAAGGTCGGCAAGCTGCGCCTTGAGATCGGAAATGGATTCATCCGCATGAACGGCAGGCGCCGGAATAACGCCGGTATAGACAAACAATAAAACTGCAAGTGAAAAAGCGGTAAAGCCGCGCACAAAGCTGTGCTTACGCAACTGCATTCTCTCCTTC
>JBJEOO010000226.1:0-7598 GCA_051880755.1 Hominenteromicrobium sp. | reverse complement strand
GCATACCTATTCCGTCATGATGCACCACCTGTTCGCGATTTTCCTGATTCAATCCGCGGCGGCTCTGGTCAGCAGACTGACCGGCTTGCTTTCGACCTTTGATCTTGACGGATACAAAAGCTGGGTTTACTATCTGTATGTTCCGCAGGAACCGATCCGCCTGTTTTACGCGGCGGCAAGCATCGCGATGGTCCTTGCGGGTTCGTATCTTTTTGAAAAGGTCAAAGAAAAATCAGGCGCATCCGTGCAGGCATGGGTTTGCAGAATAAAACGGAATGAAAATCAACAGTAAAGGAACAGACTATGAACGAAACAATTGTAACTTTGAAACAGGGCGAGGGCCGGAGCTTCAAGGCCGGCGGGCTCTGGATTTACGACAACGAAATCGAAACCATCCACGGCACATTCAAAAACGGCGCCGTTGTGACCGTCCGGGACTTTAACGGCTACCCGCTCGGACGCGGCTTCATCAACCAGAATTCCAAAATCCGCATACGCATGCTGACACGCGACGCGGAACAGGAGATTGACAGCGCGTTTCTCGAACGCCGCGTGCGCGACGCCTGGGCATACCGCAAAAAGACGGTGGACACAAGCGCCTGCCGCGTGATTTTCGGAGAGGCGGATTTTCTGCCCGGCCTCGTCATCGACAAATTTTCGGATGTTCTCGTCGTGGAATCGCTCGCGCTCGGCATCGACAAAATGAAGCTGACAATCATTGAGCTGCTCAAAAAAGTCCTGCTGGAGGACGGCATTGTGATCCGGGGCGTGTACGAGCGGAGCGACGCAAAAGAGCGGCTCAAGGAAGGCATGGACCGCGTCAAGGGTTTTATCGGCCCGGAATTCAATACGGACGTTGAAATCACGGAAAACGGCGTGCGGTATATCGTCGATGTGAAGGACGGCCAGAAAACCGGCTTCTTTCTCGACCAGAAATACAACCGGCTCGCCATACAGCGGCTCTGCAAAGGCGCCGACGTGCTGGACTGCTTCACGCACACCGGTTCGTTCGCGCTGAACGCCGGCATTGCGGGCGCCGGACATGTGCTCGGCGTGGATGCTTCCGAGCTTGCCGTTGCGCAGGCGCGCGAAAACGCCGCGCTGAACGGCCTTTCCGATACGGTGGAATTCCGCTGCGCGGATGTATTCGACCTGCTCCCCGCGCTCGAAGCGGAGGGCAGACAGTTCGACGTTGTCATCCTTGACCCGCCGGCCTTTACAAAGTCCCGCAATTCCGTCAGGAACGCCGTCAAGGGCTACCGTGAAATCAATCTGCGCGGCATGAAGCTTGTGCGCGACGGCGGCTTCCTTGCAACCTGCTCCTGCTCGCATTACATGAATGCCGAGCTGTTTGCGCAGACAATCGGGCAGGCCGCCCGGAACGCGCACTGCCGTCTGCGGCAGGTGGAGTTCCGCACGCAGTCGCCCGACCATCCGATTCTTTGGAGCGCCGATGAATCCTACTACCTGAAGTTTTATATTTTTCAGGTGTGCAAAGAGCACTGAGGAGGCGCGCCGCATTGAAACTCATTTCCGACCTCAGCTCCGACAATATCAAGGGGCTGGTCTGGTCGCTCGCCATTCCCTCGATGCTCTCTCAGCTTGTCAGTGTGCTGTACAGCATCGTCGACCGCATGTATATCGGCAATATTCCGGGCTGCGGTGAATCGGCGCTCGCGGGCGTCGGTGTCTGCGGCCCGATCATCACGCTGATTTCCTCCTTCGCCTTCCTCGTCGGCATCGGCGGTTCGCCGCTTGTCAGCATCAAGCTCGGTGAGGGGCGTGTGCCGGAAGCGAAAAAAATTGTGGCAAACTGCTTTGTTTTTCTGCTTGTGCTTTCCGTCACGGTCACGGCCGCGGCGTATGTGTTCCGCCGCCCGATCCTCATCACCTTCGGCGCATCCGAAACGCTTTACCCCTTTGCGGAAACGTATTTCTCAATTTATCTGCTCGGCACGGTCTTCGCGCTGATCGCCACCGGCATGAACCAGTTTATCATCACGCAGGGTTACAGCCGCAGCGGTATGCTTTCCGTGCTCATCGGCGCCGCTACAAATATTCTGCTTGATCCGCTGTTCATCTTCGTTCTGGATATGGGTGTTGCGGGCGCGGCAGCCGCAACCGTCATTTCGCAGATGGCAAGCTGTGCCTATGTACTCTGGTTTCTGCTCAGCGGCCGCGCCGTAGTGCCGATCACCTTCGGCGGCTATGATCTGCGCATTCTGGGCCGTGTCGTGACCATCGGCCTAAGCTCGTTTCTCATCATTCTGTTTGACAACGTGATGCTGATCTCCCTCAATATGATGCTCCAGCGCCACGGAGGCGCAGGACAGGGCGACATGCTGCTGACCTGCAACACCATTGTGCAGAGCTTTGAGCTGCTGATCACCATGCCGCTCGGCGGCCTGACGATGGGCACCCAGACCATTCTCGGCTACAACCTCGGCGCACGGCGTCCGGATAAAATTCTCCGCGCGCAGAAAAACATCTTTGCAATTGCCGTCGGTTTCTGTGCCGTGATGTTCCTTGCGGCGCAGACGGTTCCCCATTTGTTCGCCCGCATCTTCACCCGGAATCCCGAATACATTGAAATGACCGCGCGGCTCATCCGCCTTTACACACTCGGCACCATCCCGCTCGCGATTCAATATGAGATTGTGGACGGCTTCACCGGTATGGGCGCCGTGCGGCTTGCGCTGCCGCTTTCGGTGTTCCGCAAGATTGTTTTCTTTGCGTGTGTTTTCATTCTGCCCGCACTGCTGCCCATTGAGCAGATTTTCTGGTGTGAGCCGATCTCCGATATTTTCCCGCCGCTTGTTTCCGCAATCGTCTATCTGCTGACCATCCGGCGTGTGATTCATCAGGATCCTGATAGAAAAAAGCACGCCGCAGCATAAGCCCTTACATTTGAAACCCTTATATTTGAAAGGAAAGTGATCCATATGTCATTTCGTTCCGTACCGTTCGACTCGCTCCAGCTCAACCCGTTTGCAAAGCTCGGGCAGGATTGGGCGCTCGTCACGGCCGGCGATCAAAACGGGTTCAACACGATGACCGTTTCCTGGGGTGCGCTCGGCTTTATCTGGGGCCGCCCGACCGTAACCATCTACATCCGCCCGCAGCGGTACACCAAGGAATTTCTGGACAGCGGCGACACCTTTACGCTCTCCTTCTACCCGGCCGATCTGCGGCCTGTACTCGGTTACCTTGGCAAGGCTTCGGGCCGCAGCGAGAACAAGGTGGAAAAATCCGGCCTGACGCCGTTTTTCATCGGCGGCGCCGCCTGCTTCGCGGAAGCGGAGCTGATTTTCGTCTGCCGCAAGATGAGCCGCACGCCGCTTTCACCGGATGGCTTCCTCAACCCGGAAATCGATGGCAGATGGTACCCCGAAAAGGATTATCACGATATGTACATCGCCGAAATCACCGATGTGCTTGTCAAAGACTGAAAAAAGGCGCTGTGCTCCGGCACGCGCCTTTTTTTATGCCGCCTGTTGCGCACACTACGGAATCGTACTATAATAAGTAAAGATATTACGAAAAAGGGAGTTTTTGCTCATGTGGGTTCTGGAAGCGTTTTTATCGGCGTTCTTTGCGGGCGTCACGGCGATTCTCGCAAAGACGGGCATCCGAAATGTGGATTCCCATCTGGCTACCGCGCTGCGCACCATTGTGGTCACGCTGTTCGCCTGGCTGATGGTCTGGATCACCGGCGGCTTTTCCGATCTGCCGAACATCACCGGCACAACGCTGCTGTTTCTCGTCCTTTCGGGACTGACGACCGGCGCCTCGTGGCTGTGCTATTTCAAGGCCATCTCCCTCGGCGACGTCGTGAAGATTGCCCCGGTGGATAAAAGCTCGACGATTCTCACCATGCTGCTCGCGTTTCTGTTCCTCGGCGAACCGATCACATGGCTCAAGGGGGTCTGCATCGTGCTGATCGGCGCCGGTACATACATGATGATTCACACCAAAAAGCCGGATAAGCCGATTCCGGAGGGGATGTCCCCGCAAAAGACCGAGCCGAACTTTTTCAAACGGAACGTGTGGTTTATTTACGCGGCACTTTCGGCGGTGTTTGCCGCGCTGACGACAATCCTCGGAAAAATTGGCGTACAGAATATCAGCTCCAATCTCGGCACGGCCATCCGCTGCATTGTGGTGCTGCTGCTCGCCTGGATCATCGTCTTTGCTCAGGGTACGCATCACGGCATCCGCACCATTGACCGACGCAGCATTGTCTTTCTGGTTCTTTCCGGTATTGCGACCGGTCTTTCCTGGCTCTGCTATTACAGCGCGCTGAAAACCGGCAATGCCAGCGTGGTTGCGCCCATCGATAAGCTTTCGATTCTTGTAACCGTTCTGTTTTCACGCATATTCCTGAAGGAAAAGCTCACGCCGCTTGCGCTCTGCGGTCTGTTGGTCATGACGGCAGGCACGCTGCTTTTGCTTGTATAACCGGAAAGGGAAAACAAAATGAAACGAAACTTTTCTGTACTGAATATTTTTCTGGCGCTGGCGCTCACGCTGTTCATCATTTCAGCGGCCGTGGTCGCAACGCTCAATTTCCGGCCGCTCTACTATCTGGATGTTGACCTGCTGCACATTCCGGAAACCTCCGGCCTGCCGCGCGCGGAGATTCTGGAAAACTACAACGTGCTCATCGACTACAACTCCATTTTCGGCACAAAGGAGCTTGTTTTCCCGACGCTTGCGATGAGCGAGACGGGGCGCATTCACTTTGCGGAGGTCAAAAACGTATTTGCCTTTTTCGAGATCACGCTGATCGTCACCGGCGTGCTCGTTCTGGCCGGCATCATCTACCGGCATTTCAGGAAAAACCCGGGATACCTGCTGTTTTCCGGCATTCTGACCGTCGCGCTTCCTCTTGTGCTCGGCGTTCTGATCGCCCTCAACTGGCAGACCGTTTTCGTCCTGTTCCACAAGATCGTTTTCCGGAACGATTACTGGATCTTTGACGCGGCGACCGACCCGGTCATCACCATTCTGCCCGACGCCTTCTTTATGCACTGCGCGCTGATGATTCTTGCGCTTGTGGTGCTGGGCAGCGTAATCTGCCTGCTTTTGTACAGGCATCTCAAAAAACACAACAAGGAGTGATCTGCTGTGCAGACCTATAAATGGCCCTATAAAAACGAACTGGACGTCACGGAAACGCTGAGCTGTGATGTGCTCGTTCTCGGCGGCGGACTCGCCGGCTGCTATGCCGCAATCGCGGCGGCGCGGCGCGGACAGTCCGTCATACTCGTTGAAAAAGGCGCAACCGCCCGCAGCGGCAGTGCCGGAACCGGTTTTGACCACTGGGAATCCGCCTGCACCAACCCGTGCTCGACAGTCACGCCGAAGGAGATCGCCGAAGCGTACGTCGACGAGCAGAGCGGCTATTCGAACGGCATCGCCCACTACATCGAATGCCGCGAAGGCTACGACCGCCTGCTGGATCTCGAATCGTTCGGCGGCAAAATCCGCGATACGGAGGACGAGTTCAAGGGTGCGGAATTCCGCGACGATGAGACAAAGCTGATGTTTGCCTACGATTACCGGAACAAGTTCACCCTGCGCGTCTGGGGCTCCACCTTCAAGCCCGCGCTGCACCGGGAGCTGCTGCGCCTCGGCGTGACGGTGCTCGACCGCACGGAAGCCACCGCGCTGCTCACCACCGTGAAAGACGGCAAAAAGCGCGGCGTCGGCGCCTGCGCGATGAATGTGCGCACCGGCAAATTTTATGTGCTGCGCGCAAAAGCGACTGTGCTCACCATGAGCCGGCCGGCACGCGTCTGGCTTTTCAACCCCGATCTCGTCGGCTTGTGCGAATTCCGCCCCACCCAGAGCATCGGCAGCGGACACGCCATGGGCTTCAAGGCAGGCATCGAATTCACCATGATGGAAAAATCGGTGAAGGGCGAATTCTCCGCCGCCGGGCGCAGCTTCCCGCCGTACGGCGCCGGAAACAACCACAACACCTGGTATGCGGCGACGATGGTCGACGCGCGCGGTGTCGAAATCCCGTATGTTGACCGGGACGGACGGGAGCTGAAAACCGTCTCCGAGCGGTATTACCCCGCCCCGGGACAGAAATTTTTCCTCAAGGGCGGCGTCATTGACAACCCGAAATACGAATATCGCGGACCGGAAACGCTTGATTTTGAAGAGCTGATGCGCCGCGGCTACCAGCTCCCGTTCTATGCCGATCTCAGCCGCATGCCGGACGCGGAACGACGCGTGATCTGGGGCATGATGGTCGGCGAAGAGGGCAAAACAAAAATCCCGATTCTTCAGAACTATACCGAACGCGGCTTTGACCCCGCAAAGCACATGCTTCAGAGCTACGGCACCGGCTGGCAGTCCGCGAACTTTCTCGCGCAGGAGCGCCAGCTTTTCGGCGCGCCGGGCGGCATCTGGCACGACTGGGACCTCAAAACGAATATTGACGGCATCTACGCGGCGGGCGACCAGCTTTTTGCCTCGGACTGCGCGGGCTTTGCCTGTGCGACAGGCTACTACGCCGGCCGAAAGGCGGCCGGCTGGGCGGACACGGTTGAGCTGAGCGCATATGATGAGGCACAGGCCGCCGCGGAGCGCGAGCGGCTTCTGGCCCCGATCCGCCGTGAGGACGGCATGGATTGGCGCGAGCTGAACATGGCGATTTCCAAAGCGATGCAGAACTACTGCGGCGGTGTGAAATGCGACGCGCTGCTGCTTGAAGGCCTCGACCTGCTGGAAAGCTTTGAGCGCGAGATCGTGCCGCAGATCTGCTGCAAAAACCCGCACGAGCTGATGCGCGCGCATGAGGTTTTCGACATTCTGACCGTCTCCAAGCTGATTCTGCACGCCTGCCTTGCCCGCAAAACCTCCTCCGAACCGCTCTGCTTTGAGCGTACGGACAGCACGGAGACCGACCCCGAGCGTGACCGCCGTTTCATCACCGTGCGGCAGGAAAACGGTACGGTGATTTACGACAGCCACCCCCTGTATTACTTCGGCGACCTCGAAACCGAATACGAAAAGCGCAATCAGGACTATATTCACGATGAACAGAAAGGGGCGTACCGCAAATGAACGAGCTGAAAAACAAGGAACTGACCGCGGAAACGGTGCCTTGCAGCGCCCGCCCGCTTCTGTTTGACGACAAGAAATGCATCGGCTGCAACGCCTGCACGAACATCTGCCAGGTAGATATTCTGATTCCCTCGCCCGAAAAGGGCCGCCATCCCATTGTGCTGTATCCCGGTGAATGCTACTACTGCGGCGCCTGCGTGATGGCGTGCCCGCGAGACGGCGCCATCCGCCTGCAGCATCCGCTGATGAACCGCGCGAAATTCGTGCCCGTTCGGAGAGGTGACCAACATGAAGCTTGAGCTTGTACCCGTTCTGAAAGAAGAAAAAGAAATTCTGCGCAATCTGATGGAGAAATACGACTATGAGTTTTCGCAGTACGACAACCGCGACGTGAACACGCTCGGGCTGTTCGGCTACGATTATTTCGACTGCTACTGGACCGAGGAAGGCCGCTACCCGTTTTTCATTAAGGCGGACGGCAAGCTTGCCGGTTTCGTGATGGTCGGCAATTACATGGA
>JBJEOO010000225.1:0-7644 GCA_051880755.1 Hominenteromicrobium sp. | reverse complement strand
CCGGGCGGAAGGGCTTCGGATCGGTGAACGGATCGTGCCAGTAAAGAATGACCGGCGTTGTGCGCATCACCGGCGTATCGGGGCAGATGGCCGGGACGCCCAGCAGGTACGAGCAGTCCTGCACGAGCTGGCCGGTCGCGCGGTGGTCAGGGTGGTAGTCACAGGCGCGGTTGGTGAAGATCACGTCGGGCGCAAAGCGGCGGATCTCACGCATCAGGGTCTCGCGTGCCTCAAGGGACGGCACCAGCCGGCCGTCGTCAAACGGGAGAATGCCGTAGGTGATGCCGAGATAAGCGGCGCTGGCCTGCGCTTCCTTCGCACGGACAGCCGCAAGCTCCTCGCCGCGCAGCGTCTGGTGACCGGCGTTGCCGGTCGTCATGGAAACAAAGCGCACGGTGCAGCCTGCCTTGACAAGACGCGTCGTAATCGAATAGGTGGAAATATCGCAGTCATCTGGATGTGCGCCGATCATCATGGCGCGCAGAGGACGGTTGGACATGAAAAACGCCTGCCTTTCAGTTTTTTTCGGATTCAACCGATTTTACTCGTATTGTAGCACAGAATCGGGACTAAAACAACCCTGTGCTTTTTCATTCTGTTCCGGGCGCGCAGCGGCTGCGCCGGTTTTCATCCTCCGCGCGGCGTGGTTTTTCGTGCGGGCGTGACAATAACACAGTATTCTTATCGATTTTATGGGATTTGTGAAAAATATAAATTGCCATTTCCACTTTGATGTGCTACAATAAAGCATACTGTTTATTATGTAAGAAGCAGCGCTGAAGAAAGGGAAGCGATTGAGCAGATGAAAATATCCGAGATTCTGAAAACCAAAACCGTAACGGTTTCCTGTGAACTGTTTCCGCCGAAGGTTGGCAGCGAGTTGGCCAATACCCAGCAGATTGTGCGCGAAATCGCGGCGTATAAGCCGTCGTTTATGAGCGTGACCTACGGCGCGGGCGGCTCCAATTCCCATAATACCCTGCGTGTTGCGGAGGAGGTGCTGGCAAGCGGTGTGACGGCGCTTGCGCATCTGACCTGCGTCGGGCAGGACAGAGAAAAGCTCGGCCGCGCGCTGGCGGATCTCAAGGCAAGCGGCATCGAAAACATTCTCGCGCTGCGCGGCGATATTCCCGCCGGGCAGTCCGCACCCGAGGTGTTTGCCCATGCCAGCGACCTGATCGAGGCGATCCGCCGGGAAGGCGATTTCTGCATCGGCGGCGCGTGCTATCCGGAGGGACATCCGGAGTCGTACAACAGCGCGGCGGATATCGAGGGCATCTGCCGGAAGGTGGAGAGCGGCTGCGAATTTCTGACGACGCAGATGTTCTTCGACAACAACATTCTGTACAGCTATATGTTTAAGCTTCTGAAGCACGGCGTAGATGTACCGGTCATTGCGGGCATCATGCCGGTCACGAACGCGAAGCAGATCAAGCGTATCGGCGGGCTTTCCGGCACGGCGCTTCCGCCGCGCTTCCGCGCGATTGTCGATCGCTTTGCGGATAATCCCGAGGCGATGAAGCAGGCGGGCATCGCATATGCCACGGAGCAGATCATTGATCTGATTGCCAACGACGTCACCCACATCCACATCTATACGATGAACCGTCCGGATATTGCCGGCAGCATCATGACAAATCTCTCGAAGATCATTTACTGATTCCTATGATGAAGCTGAACGAAAAAGAGACGCTCCGCTACCTCGGCTTCCGGGGGCGTCCCGCCGATGCGGAAACCCTGCGCATGGTCGATGAAACGGCCGCGGATCTTCTGAAGACCCTGACGCCGAAGTGCGTCTGGCGGCGTTACCCGGCCGAGGTGACGGAAACGGCGGTCACGCTGGACGGCTGGCGGATCGAAAGTGAAAAGCTTGCGCATCATCTGCGCGGCTGCCGTGCGGCCTATCTGTTCGCTGCGACGCTCGGCGTGCAGGCTGACCGCCGCATCCGGCAGCTTTCCGCGGGAAGCGCGGCGCGCGGCGCGGTGGCCAACGCGGTGTGCAGCGCGCTGATCGAAAGCTATTGCGACGAAATGCAGGCAAAGCTGGCCGAAACGGAAGCGGCGGACGGCCTGTATCTGCGCCCGCGCTTTTCGCCCGGCTACGGCGATTTCGCGCTTGAGAGTCAGCGGGAGATTTTTCTGCGTCTGGAATGTGAAAAACGCATCGGCGTCACATTGACGGATGCGCTTCTGATGACGCCGTTCAAGTCGGTGTCGGCGGTCATCGGTGTAACCGATGTGCCGGATTGTACCTACCGCAGGTGCCGGAATTGCGGGAAAACGGACTGTGCCTTCCGGACGGACGGCGAAACATAAAAGAGAGGAGTCCTGATTTTGCATCCTGTTATCGAAAAATTCGGAAAATCCGTCGTGATTTTTGACGGCGGTATGGGCACGCTGCTGCAGGCGCGCGGCCTGAAGGGCGGCGAGCTTCCCGAGCTGTGGAATCTCACGCATCCGAACGATATTCTGGAAATTCAATCGGCCTATGCGGACGCGGGCTGCGATATTATATCGTCCAATACATTCGGCGCGAACCGGGTGAAGCTTGCGCGGGCGGGGAAAACGGTGCAGGAGATTGTGCCCGCAGCGCTCGCACTCGCGCGCAGGGCAAGCGCAGGCAGAGCGGCCGTTGCGCTGGATATCGGCCCTTCGGGCAAGCTGCTCGAGCCGTACGGCGACCTTTCCTTTGACGGCGCCTACGAGCTGTTCCGCGAAATGATTCTGGCCGGGCGCGATCAGGCCGATCTCGTCCTCATCGAAACCATGAGCGATACATATGAGGTCAAGGCGGCGATGCTCGCGGCAAAAGAAAACTGCGATCTGCCCATTGTCGTAACGTATACGTTTGACGAGAACGGCCGGCTTCTGATGGGCGGCAGCATTGAGGCTGCGGTCACGCTGGCGGAGAGCCTCGGCGCGGCTGCGGTCGGCATCAACTGCAGCTTGGGGCCGGAACAGATGGAGAAATTCGTGCCGCGCCTGCTGGCGAGTACGGCACTGCCTGTCTGCATCAATCCGAATGCCGGTCTGCCGGTTGCGGTGGACGGCAGAACGACTTATCCCGTGACCCCGGAGGAATTCTGCGGCTATGCGGTTCGCTTCGCCGAGAGCGGCGCGGCGCTGCTGGGCGGCTGCTGTGGCACAACGCCGGAGCATATCCGTCTGCTGAGCAGGACGCTCCGCGGCAGGCCGGTACCGCAGCGCAGTGTCCCGGCGCGTACCGTCGTATCCTCCTTCCGCCGGGCCGTCGTATTCGGCGAGCGCCCGATTCTGATCGGCGAGCGCATCAACCCCACCGGTAAGCCGCGGCTCAAGCAGGCGCTCCGGGAAGGCGATTTTGATTATCTCTGCGATGAAGCCATCAGCCAGACGGAGCATGGAGCGGACATTCTGGATGTAAACGTCGGCCTTCCGGGAATCGATGAAGCGGCGGCGATGGAAGAGGCCATCACGCTTCTGCAAAGCGTTACAAGCGCGCCGCTGCAGATCGATACCTCCAATATTCAGGCGATGGAGCGCGCGCTTCGGCTCTATAACGGCAAGCCGCTTGTCAATTCGGTGAACGGCAAGGCGGAGTCTCTGCATACGGTTTTACCGCTTGTAAAAAAATACGGCGCGGCGGTTGTCGCGCTGACGCTCGATGAAAACGGCATTCCCGATACCGCCGAAGAACGCGTGCGGATTGCGGAGAAGATTATCCGCACAGCGGAGGAATACGGCATCGACCGCCGGGATATTCTGGTCGATACGCTCACCATGACCGTGAGCACCGGCGCGCAGAACGCGGTGATTACGCTGGATGCGCTCGATACCATCCGCCGTACACTCGGGGTGCATACCGTGCTGGGCGTCTCGAATATTTCCTTCGGCCTGCCGCGCCGTGAAATCATCACGAGTGCATTCTTCACCATGGCCATGCAGCGCGGCCTGAGCGCGGGCATTGTGAACCCCCTCAGTGATGAGCTGATGAAGGCCTACCGTGCGTTCTGCGCACTGATGGGTCTGGACAGCGGATGCAGGACATATATTGATGCATACGCCGGTACGGTTGCTGCGCCGGATGTTCACAGCAGCGCCGCACAGCCGGCTGCAGCCGAACAGGAGCCGACGCTGCACCGCGCGATTGTCAAGGGACTCTGCGAGCAGGCCGGACGGCTGACCGACGAAGCGCTGAAGCATACCGCGCCGCTGGATATCATCAACACGATGCTGATTCCGGCGCTCGACGAGGTAGGGCAGGGCTTTGAGCGCGGCACGGTATTTCTGCCGCAGCTTCTGATGAGCGCGGACGCCGCAAAGACGGCGTTTGACCGCATCAAGACCGATCTTGCGGTGAAGGGCGTGCAGGAAAAGAAAAAGGGCAGCATCATTCTCGCGACGGTTAAGGGAGACATCCACGACATCGGCAAGAACATTGTCAAGGTGCTGCTCGAAAATTACGGCTTTGATGTGATCGATCTCGGCAAGGATGTGCCGCCCGAGACGATTGTGCAGACGGCTGTGGAGCGCAACATCCGGATCGTTGGGCTTTCGGCGCTGATGACGACAACCGTGCCCAGCATGGAGGAAACGATCAAGCAGCTGCGCAAGGCGCATGACTGCAAAGTGATGGTCGGCGGCGCGGTACTGACTGCTGAGTATGCTCAGGCCATCGGTGCGGATTTCTACTCGAAGGACGCGATGGGCAGCGTGCGCTACGCCGAGCAGGTGTTTGCGGAAAATGAATAAAGACAGCAAAAATCGGAACCAAGGCGATTTGCCCGGTTCCGATTTTTCCACATTTTATCGCTGATTTACAAACCACACGTCGATTTCATCGCGGGCCGGCGGCTCAAAAAGCGTCTGAATCTTTTCAAGCAGGCCGCTGTCCACGGCGTAGTCGGTTGTTTCGCCGGCGGCGACGGCGCGGTTGCGGGATTCGATGTTGCGCATCCAGTCCTCATCCGAAATCTCCACATAATGCCATTCGTACGGCACGCCGGCGGCCTTGCAGAAGGCGGAGACGCTTTCACGATCCTTGCGGCTCCAGAAGCCCCAGTCGAGGATAACCGTGCAGCCTGCGCGGACAATCTCCGCGGCTTTTTTCAAGAGATACTGCCGGATATCCGCCGCAACGGCGTCGTGACGGTCGCCCAGCTCGTGGTGGAACAGGTCGTTTTCAACCTCGTCGCAGGAAAGCACGACGGCGTTCGTCTCACGCTGTATCTGCCGGGTATACCAGCCCTTTCCGCTGCAGATTTTGCCGCAGATCAAAACAAGCTTTGCCATTTTTGATTTCCTTTCCGAATAAGCGGCGCTTATTCCTTGCCGTTCCAGCAGTAGGTGCAGAGCTTGTCCGCATCGATGCCGACGGATTCGATCATGTCGTCGAGACGGTGGTAGCGCAGCGTGGTGAAATGCAGCTCCTCACAGATCTTATCCACCATTTTCTGGTACTTCTCGCTGTCCGGATCGGCGTATTCGCAGAGCGTCTCATAATCCGGATCGCAGCCCTCAAGCTCGCGGATGACGCGGCGCGTGATCAGCTCCATCTCCGAGGTGGAGCGGGAGAAGTTCAGGTATTTGCAGCCGAAAAGCAGCGGCGGGCAGGCGGGGCGGATGTGCACCTCTTTTGCGCCGCTTGCATAGAGGAATTCCGTCGTCTCACGCATCTGTGTGCCGCGTACGATGGAATCGTCGATCAGAAGCAGGCTCTTGCCGTCAATCAGATCGTGCACCGGAATCAGCTTCATTTTTGCGATAAGATCGCGCTTGCTCTGATGCGTCGGCATGAAGGAACGCGGCCAGGTGGGGGTGTATTTGACAAACGGGCGGGAGAACGGAATGCCGGATTCATTGGCGTAGCCGATGGCGTGGGCAATGCCGGAATCCGGAACACCGGCCACGATGTCGGGCTTCACGGTGTCGCGGCGGGCGAGCGCACGGCCGCAGTTGTAGCGCATGCTCTCCACGCAGACGCCCTCATAGCTCGAGGACGGGTACCCGTAGTAGATCCACAGGAAGGTGCAGATTTTCATCTTTTTGCCCGGCTCCGCGAGTGTGCGGACGCTGTCCGTATCAACAACAACGATCTCGCCGGGGCCAAGCTCACGGTAATCCTGATAGCCGAGGTTCAGGTAGGCGAAGCTCTCGAAGCTCAGGCAGAAGCCGTCGTCTTTTTTGCCGACAACAATCGGCGTGCGGCCCAGTTTGTCGCGCGCCGCGTAAATGCCGCGCGGCGTGAGGATCAGCATGCTCAGCGAGCCTTCAATAATCTCCTGCGCGTAGCGGATGCCGTCGATGAAGTTTTCCTTCTGGTTGATGATGGCGGCGACCAGCTCCGTGGGATTGATCTCGCCGTTCTGCATCTCAAAAAAATGGGTGCCTTTCTGAATGATGTTTTCCACGATTTCGTCGGCGTTGTTGATTTTTCCGATGGTCGTGATGGCAAAGGTGCCGTGGTGTGAACGCATCAGGATCGGCTGTGCCTCGTAGTCCGAAATGCAGCCGATGCCCATCGTGCCGTGCATCGTCTGGGACTCCGATGTGAATTTTGTCCGGAACGGCGCGTTTTCAATGTTGTGGATCGCGCGGTCAAAGCCGTGCTCCTCACTGTAAACCGCCATGCCGGCGCGGCGTGTGCCGAGATGGGAATGATAGTCAATGCCGAAAAACAAGTCAAAAACGCAATCTTCCTTGGATGTCGCGCCAAAAAATCCGCCCATAGTGTTTTGATCTTCCTTTGCTGAAATTTGAATTGGAAATGAAAATACCGACGCTATTATATCAAAAAGTGTCGTTTTGGAAAAGAGCCAACAAAGAGAAAAGGCCGCCGGATTACCGGCAGCCTTTGTTTAAGGATTACAAAATTGGTTCCGCGGGTTCCTCAGTCCGGACACGATCGTCGGGCTTTGTGTGCACGGAAAGGATCTCGTGTCTGCGGCTTGTGCTGAAAATATGCTCTTTGTCATATTCGGTGCTGAAGCCGACGACATACATAATCAGAAGGCTGGTCTGCGGCCAGAGCATGGTGATGTCCAGCAGACCGTGCAGCAGCACGCTGACAATCACCGTAATCGTCAGCGCATAGCGCTGGTGGCATTTGTTCTGCTTGTGCAGCCGGATGATCTTGCCCACATTGATCGAGAAGTACCCCATCAGCACCGTGGTTCCGACAAAGCCGAAGTCCATCAGAAGCTCCAGAAGCAGATTGTGCGCGTGCTTGGCGATGCTGTACGAGCCGTACAGATCATGTATCCGCGCGTATGTATTATATCCGCGGCCGAAAAGCGGCGCATCCATGATGCTCCCGATTGCACCGGACCAGATATCGATGCGCTTGTACAGGTCTTTTGCAATCTGATCGACACGGGGCAGGAAGGAGACGGTGTCCCCGAACAGGAGAATGAGCGTGATGAGCGTGAAAACCGCGATCAGGTATCCCGCCAGCCATTTTTTCCGCCCGCTGTATGCGAGCATAATGGGGCAGACGATCAGCAGGACGATATAGGTGGTCCTGCATTCGGTCAGGTACAGAGCCAGCAGATTGAGCGGAATCAGGGCGATGTACACGCCGCGCAGCCGCTCGGTTTCACTTTTGATGATATTGTAGATACAGAACAGAATGACGAGTGAAATGTAAAACGCGTAGTAATTCGGGTT
>JBJEOO010000224.1:0-7662 GCA_051880755.1 Hominenteromicrobium sp. | reverse complement strand
CGGTTGCCGAAGGGCTGATCGATACGCTGGGCAATCTGCACGAGGCGATGACCTGTCTGGACAACATGATTTCCGCCGAAAAGGAAAAATGCCGTGCGGAACAGGGAAAAGGAAAGAAAGGCAAATCGGGCTGAGCGGCCGCGCGGCCGCTTACATAGCAGCATTCCGTGGAATGCTGGATTCTGAACTATTTTTGCAAAGGAGATTACATAATGTCTATTTTGGAAGCTATCATTCAGGGAATCGTGCAGGGCGCAACGGAATTCCTGCCGGTTTCGAGCAGCGGCCATCTGTCTTTGGCACAGCACATGCTCGGTGTGCAGGTTGACAGCTTACTGTTCGACATCCTGCTGCATCTCGGCACGCTGATCGCCGTTGTGGCGGTTTATTATAAGCTGATCTGGCGTTTGCTGCGCGCTTTCGGATCGCTTGTTGCCGATCTTGTTCACGGGAATTTTAAATGGAAAGAAATGGATCACGACCGGCGGCTGCTGATGATGCTCATCATCGGGCTGATTCCGCTGTTTCTGCTTTTCCTGCCCGTACCGGGAACCGGCATGAAGCTCAAGGATATTTCCGAGCTTTGGGCCTCGGACGGCACCATCTGGATTGAAGGAATTGCCTTTCTAATGACAAGCACCCTGCTTTTCCTCGGTATCCGTGCGGCCAAAAGGGCGAAGGTACATACGCGCACATCGCGGGACGGCAGAACCGTGGAAGTCAAGGGGCGCACGAAATTTCATACGGTGGACGCGGTCTGTGTCGGCATTACCCAGTGCGCGGCGGCGGTTTTCCCGGGCCTTTCCCGTTCCGGCTCCACGCTGTCCGCAGGACTTCTGCGCGGCATCAACCAGCAGACGGCGCTCGATTACTCCTTTGTCCTCGGCATCCCGTCGATTCTGGCGGCTGCCGTGCTGACCATCAAGGATGCGGTGCATGAGCCGGTCACCATCGGCGTCGGCGCCATGATTGCCGGTGTGGTGACGGCAGCCGTGGTCGGCTTCCTCGCCATCAAGCTGCTCAAATGGATTGTTACGACCAATAAACTTCAGATTTTTGCATATTACACGTTGATTTTGGGCGTTGTCACGCTGATTATCGCGTTGATTGAAGCGATCAGCGGAGCAAATCTCTTTACCGGTGCGCCGCTCCGATGAACGGCGGGAACGAAAAAGCTTGGAGGTAAATTTTGGCGGCTAAAAAACAGGGAACACCTGCAAGAAGCCGCGCTTCTTCCGGTTCGTCAACGGCGAAAAAGAATGCGAAAAAAAGCGCGCCGCGCAGCAGCTCTGCCCCGCGCGCCAATACAAAATCCAATACGTCCAAAGCAAAGCGCGCGGAGCCGACCGTCGAGCAGATCCGCCAGCGCAACCAGATGGAAGCCGTGCTTTGGTTTGCGGGCGCGATCCTCGTCGCCTGTTTTGTGCTGATTCCGGGCGTCAATGTCTGGCTGTGGATTCACAATGTCCTGCGCGGTCTGTTCGGCAACTGGGCCATTCTGCTTGCGCTGCTGATGGTGTATGTGGCGCTTTCCAAGGCTTTTGAGCGGCAGGGGCTTTTCCGCGGCGCGCGGATGGTGCTTGTCTGCGTGATCCTGGTCTGTTGGTGTGCGGCCGGCCATGTATTCGGCGGCACCACGCCGCCGGCCGGCCTGAACGTTTTTCAGACCATCGCGTATCTTTACAATCAGGGTGTTGAGTTCGGCGGCGCCGGTTTGGTCGGCGGCCTGATCGGCGTTCCGCTTTCCGCTGCCGTCGGTGTCACCGGCGCGCGGATTCTGATCCTGCTCGTGCTTTTTGTGGCGGTGATGTTCCTGACGGGAACTTCCTTGGCCGGTCTTTTCCGGATGATGTCCAGACCGGCGGTCGCGATCCATGACGTCGCCCAGCGGCGGCGTGAGGAGCGGCGGATGCTGGAGGCGAATCCGGCCGATATTGATGTGCCGCTGGATGCCGTTCTGCCGCAGCATCCGGTGCGGTCCATACCGGAAACCGCGGAATCCGAGAATAAAAAGCGCCGGAAGGAAAAAGAAAAAAGCCCGCAGCTTGAAAAGCTGGAGCGTGTTTTCGGCCTGAAAAGCGCGGACCCCGAGCAGGAGCCCGTTGTAATCCGCGAATTTGACGAAACCTCTGCCGGGCCGTGTCCGGTGGACAAAATGCTGGATGCGAATCAGCAGGTTCCGGATTTCGCGCTTCCCACCCTGCCGCCGAAAGAGATGCAGGAATCGGCGGAAAAGGAACCGGAGACGCCTCATGTGCCGGTGGCGCATGAGGTGATTGAAGCGCCGCCTGCCGTGCCGGAAAAGCCCGCGGAGGCGGAGATGCCTGTCCGGAAGACCGTGACGGTTGCGGATAATGCGGCCCGGAATCTTGAAGCTGCCGCCGATGCGGAGAAAGCGGCGGCTGCGTTTATGCAGAAAAAGCTGGAGGCGGAAAAGAAGGAGACTCAGCCGCTGCGGGGTGTGCAGGCTATGGAGGAGAGCACCTATTGCTTCCCGCCGGTCACACTGCTGGCGTCCAGCAAAAAGGTGGATGCAAATGTTGAGACGGAGGAGCTGCAGACCAACGGCAAAATGCTGGTGGAGACGCTCAAGAGCTTCGGCGTGCAGACCAAAATCATGGATATCTGCCGCGGACCGGCCGTCACGCGCTACGAGCTGCAGCCGGCGGCCGGTGTCAAAATCAGCAAGATCACCAATCTTGCCGATGACCTTGCGATGAATCTCGCCGCGACGGGCGTTCGCATTGAGGCGCCGATTCCGGGCAAGGCTGCCGTCGGCATCGAGGTGCCGAACAAAACAAAAAGTATCGTGCGCATGCGCGAGCTGATTGAATCCAACAGCTTTGTCACCTCCAAAAGCCATCTGACCGTTGCGCTTGGACGCGATATCGCGGGTCAGGTTACGGTTGCGGATCTCAGCAAAATGCCGCACGTTCTGATTGCGGGCACGACAGGCTCCGGCAAGTCGGTCTGCATCAATTCCCTGATTGTCAGCCTGCTCTATAAATCCGGCCCGGATGACGTCCGCTTTCTCATGATCGACCCGAAGGTCGTCGAACTGGGCATTTACAACGGTATCCCGCATCTGCTCGTCCCGGTGGTGACCGACCCGCGCAAGGCTGCGGGCGCGCTCAACTGGGCGGTGACGGAGATGCTCAAGCGATACAAAATCTTCGCGGAGAACAATGTCCGCGATCTCAAAGGCTACAATGCGCTTGCCGAAGCAAACGGTTATCAGGACGAAAACGGGCAGCCCATGCATAAGATGCCCCAGATTGTAATCATTATTGACGAGCTTTCCGACCTTATGATGGCTGCGCCGAACGAGGTGGAGGATGCGATCTGCCGCTTGGCACAGATGGCGCGTGCCGCGGGCATGCATCTGGTCGTTGCAACGCAGCGCCCGTCCGTCGATGTCGTGACCGGCCTGATCAAAGCCAACATTCCGAGCCGGATTGCCTTTGCGGTTTCCTCGGCTGTCGACTCCCGAACGATTCTGGACAGCGGCGGCGCGGAAAAGCTGCTCGGTCAGGGCGATATGCTCTTTTCGCCGGTCGGCGCGCAGAAGCCGCTGCGGATTCAGGGCTGCTTTGTCAGTGACAGTGAGATTGAGTCCGTGGTCGATTTTGTCCGCAGCTCCAAGGCAGTCATATATGACGAAGCCGTCGCCGAGGAAATCGAACGCAACGCCGCCGCAGAAGGCGGAAAATCCGGAGATGCGGATCGCACGGATGACAGCGACAGCCGGGATCCGATGATGAACGAGGCCATCAAGTGTGTTGTTGAGGCGGGACAGGCTTCCACCTCGCTGCTGCAGAGACGGCTGCGTCTCGGCTATGCGCGCGCGGGACGGCTGATTGACGAAATGGAGCAGATGGGCATTGTCGGCCCGCACGAAGGCTCAAAGCCCCGGCAGGTGCTGATCACTTATGCGCAGTGGCTGGAAATGAATATGCAGAAACCGGATGAGGAGATATGATGCGGCCGAAGCATGGTAAGTCCCAAAGACCTGAGCCGGGCAAAATAATGCGCATTGTATTGGCTGTGCTGGCGGCTGCGGTATTGATCTTCAGCTGTACGCCGCCCGGTGTCCGGTGCTGGCAATCGCTTTTGAAGGCTTGCGGTCTCGTGCCTTTTGCACAGACTGTTCAGGAAAACGATTTGCTTGTTCATGTGCTGGACGTCGGCAAAGCCGAGGCGATTTTGATTGAAAGCCCGCAGGCATCCGTTCTGGTGGACTGCGGTACGGCGGCTGAAGCGGAAACCGTGGTGCGGTATCTCGATGCGCGCGGCATCGAAAATCTTGATGCCGTATGGATTTCTCATCCGGACAGCGATCATATCGGCGGGCTTTCCGCCGTGCTGCAGGCCGTTTCCGCAGAATGTATTGTCGAAACGCCGGTGCTCGAAAGCGCGCTTGCAAAGGCGGAAGCCGATGCGTGCAGAACCGTGCAGGCGGAACCGGGACAAAGCTTTCGGTACGGGAATTTCACGATGGAGGTTCTGGCACCGCTCGATGCTTACGCGGATACGAACGACTGCTCCATTGTATTCCGGCTGATCTACGGCGATTTCTCCATGCTGTTCTGCGGCGATATCGGGGAAAGAGCGGAGCGTGATCTGCTTGAAAGCGGCGCCGGCCTTTCGTCCGATGTTCTGAAGGTGGCCCATCACGGCAGTGCATCTTCAACTTCCGCTGAGTTTCTGGAGGCTGTCGGCCCGGAATACGCGGTGATCTCCGCCGGGGAGGACCGGAATAACCTGCCCCGCAATGCCGTGCTCAAAAGGCTGGACGATCAGAATGTGCGGGTCTTTCGTACGGATCGGGACGGTACCGTTGTTTTTTCCACGGACGGCAGCCGGATTCAGATACAAACAGAAAATCATGGGTTGACCCCGTAAAGAAAGGATACAACAGAGATGAAAAGAATGATTATTGACCGTTTCGACGGGATTTATGCGATCTGTGAGGACAAGGATAAGGCTTTTTTCGCCATTGAGATCGGCGAGCTGCCCAAGGGCGCAAAGGCCGGCGATGTTCTGCTGATCACGGACGAAGGCTTGCTTCAGATCGATACGGAGGAGACCGAACGCCGCCGTCAGCGCATCATGGAAAAACAGAAAAAGGTGCTCGGACTCTGATCAGGCAGTTTCCCTCGGAAAGGACGTGACAGCAAATGGGACGCATGAAGTATATTTTTCAGTGCATTCTGCATATGGACTATAAAGCGCTGCTGGAGACGGTGAATACGGTGCACCGGATCAGCGGGAAAAACCGCGTATGGCTTTTGTATGATATTGTCCGCTGCGGTTTTCGGTATGGTGCAGGGTACAAGGATTATCTGCTCTGCGAGTTTTTCAATCTGAATGACGCGCAGCGTGCAACCTTTGTCACGCGCGGCATCAATAATACGATTATTCGCATGCTGAACGACCCGTCGTATTCGCATACTTTCGACAACAAAATTGAATTCTGCACGGCCTTCTCCGAGTATATGCACCGGGACTGGTTGAGTTTTTCGGACTGCACCGAGGCGCAGTTTGCGGATTTTATGGCCGATAAGGATGCCGTAATCAGCAAGCCGTGCGACGCGTCCTGCGGCGTCGGCGTCGAAAAGGTTGAGAAAGCGGATTATCCGTCGCTCCATGCCATGTATGAGGCCTTAAAGCAGAATGGTACGGATCTGGTCGAAGAGGTTGTCATACAGCATCCCGATATGAGCCGCATCAACCCCGGCTCGGTCAATACCATCCGCGTCTATACGGTCCTTTCCGACGGTGTGGCCAATGTGGTATATGCCTGTATCCGCATGGGCAACAGCGACCGGCCTGTCGATAACATCAATGCCGGCGGTATGTATTCGCCGGTCAATCTGGAAACCGGCAAAATCGCCTGTGCGGCCTGCGACAAGCAGCGAATTGTGTATGAAACGCATCCCCGCACCGGCTGCAGACTGGAAGGCTATCAGATCCCCTTCTGGAAGGAAGTGCTGGATATGTGCCGTGAAGCCGCCTATAAAATTCCGCAGATGGGCTATATCGGCTGGGATGTGGCCATAACGGAAGACGGCCCGCTGTTTATCGAAGCAAACAACCTGCCCGGGCACGACGCTTTCCCGCAGATGCCGCTGCAGGCGCCGGATAAGATCGGCATTCTGCCGGTTTTCAAAAAGTATATCAAGGGTTTGTAATCGCCCGTCCGTGCGCCGTATGCCTGCCGCTGTCCGGCATGAAGCAGTCTGCGATTCTTCCGCACAGTCTGCACAGCGCGGAGGCCGGAATCGTGAGGAAAAACCATACGAGCGAAAACGGGATGCAGATCTGGCCGAGAATATTCATCGGCAGAGCGGAATAATCCCAGACATGCAGGTGAAGCATCCGGTTTACAACAATTCCGAATACAAATTCCACACCGGTAATGATTGCCGAGCCGGCCGCACAGCGTGCGGTCAGGCTCTTTTTTTGCATGCGTTCGCAGCAGACCTTGTTGATCAGGACCATACAGATGCCGCCGGCCAGCGCCATGGAAGAATGGGTATAGCCGCGCCAGAGCATTTCAAGCGTCGGGTATGCACAGCTTCCGACAAGAAAAATCAGACTGTTCTTTTTCATAGAAACGGTTCCTTTCCGATTTCGTCTCTTTGAGTATGCGCAGTTTTTCCGCGCTTATTTCCGCACGCCGAAAAGAGACAACAAAATCACAAGGAATTCGCATCAAATCGCAAACGCGCAATACTGTACAAATCCCGAAAAACTGTGTATAATCTAAGCGTAAGAAATCCGGATCGAAAAGAAAGGGTGTTTTTTATGAGAATTCTGGTTACCGGCGGAACGGGGTACATCGGCAGCCATACCTGCATTGCGCTGCTGGAAAAGGGCTATGACGTCACCATAGTCGACAACCTTGTGAACAGCAAGGCGCTGGTCGTTGACCGCATTGAAGCGATCAGCGGAAAAAAGGTTAAATTCTTTGAGGCGGACGTCTGTGACGAGGACGCACTGCGCAGAATTTTTGCCGAGGATGAGATCTTTGCGGTCATCCATTTTGCCGGACTCAAGGCGGTCGGCGAATCGGTCCGCATTCCGCTTCGCTATTACGGAAACAACCTGATTTCCACGCTGAGCCTTCTGAAGGTGATGGAGGAATTCAAGGTGCGCAATTTCGTTTTCAGTTCCTCCGCTACGGTTTACGGCAATCCGGCATCAGTGCCGATCCGCGAGGATTTCCCGCTCTCGACAACAAATCCCTATGGTACGACCAAGCTGATGATCGAGCGGATTCTGCTTGACTGGGCGCACGCGAACCCGGAATTCAATCCGATCATCCTGCGCTATTTCAATCCGGTCGGCGCACACAAGAGCGGCATGATCGGCGAGGATCCGAACGGCATTCCGAACAACCTTGTCCCGTATATCACGCAGGTGGCAGTCGGAAAGCTCAAGTGTCTCGGCGTATTCGGCAATGATTATCCGACCAAGGACGGCACCGGCGTGCGCGACTATATCCATGTCGTCGATCTGGCGGAGGGTCATGTGGCGGCGCTCCAGAAGTTTCTGGAGCCGGACTGCGGCGTGCGCATCTACAATCTCGGCACCGGCGTCGGTTATTCGGTGCTTGACATTGTTCACGCCTTTGAAAAATGCGTCGGCCATCCGATTCCG
>JBJEOO010000223.1:0-1811 GCA_051880755.1 Hominenteromicrobium sp. | reverse complement strand
TTCGCTTTCCACCTGCGGCTTGGTCGATAAAATCTACGACCTTGCAGACCGGAAGCTGCAACTGACGCTTTCCGTTTCGCTGCATGCGCCGAACGATGAGATCCGGAGCCGCACGATGCCGGTCAACCGGAAATGGAATGTGGAGGAGCTTCTGAAGAGCTGCCGCTACTATTCCGATGTGACCGGCAGGCGGATTTCTTTTGAATATGCGATGATCAGCGGCGTGAACGACAGCGATGCCTGTGCACAGGAGCTGGCCGCACGTCTGCGCGGGATCATCAGCCATGTAAACCTGATTCCGGTCAACGATGTGACCGGCACGGGGTACCGCAAAAGCGGGGAGGACAGACTCAGGAAATTCTCGGCTATACTCGAAAAAAAGGGTATAACCGCTACCGTCCGGCGTACGCTCGGATCGGATATTGAAGCGTCGTGCGGCCAGCTTCGCCGGCGCAACCAACAAGGAGGGACACTATAATGTACGCTGTGTGCAAAACGGATATCGGACGGCTCCGCAGCTCCAATCAGGATGTCTGCCAGTGCGGCTCCTTTCCGGACGGCGGCGCATGGACCGTTGTCTGCGACGGTATGGGCGGCGTCAGCGGCGGCAATATTGCGAGCGGCCTCGCCTGTGACGCGATTGTTGAAGCGTTTGAGCAGAATTATGCAGCCGGCATGGAGGAAGGCGCCGTGCGCGAAATGATGTTTTCCGCCATCCGGAAGGCCAACGAAGCGGTGCTTCACCGCGCGCAGGAGGAACCGGAGCTGTTCGGCATGGGCACTACCGTTGTTGCGGCAATCGCCTCGGGCGGCGTGCTGCACATCGCGCATGCGGGTGACAGCCGGTGTTATCTCAAGACGGCGCTCGGCATCAAGCAGGTTACAACCGACCACTCCTATGTGCAGCAGCTTGTTGAAAGCGGCGCGATCACGGAGGATGAGGCGCGGGTGCATCCGCAGCGCAATCTGATCACGCGCGTTGTCGGCGTACATCCCGATATGGAGTGCGACTATGCCTGCTATAATTTTGAGCCGGGAGATCTGGCCTTGTCGTGTACGGATGGCCTGAGCAATTATCTCGAGCGCGACACGCTGCTGTTCTTTATCAGCAATTATCAGGGCGAACAGCTTGCTCAGGAGCTGATCCAGTACGCAAACAGCAAGGGCGGCAGCGACAACATCACGGTTGCAGTCATTGAAAACCGCTGATACCGGAGAGAAAGGATGATTCTGTAAAATGGATAAATACATCGGAAAGCGTCTCGACGGGCGCTATGAAATACATGAGCTGCTCGGCGTAGGCGGCATGGCGTATGTGTACCGTGCCTATGATAATATTGAGAACCGTTGGGTTGCCATTAAGATTCTCAAGGAGGAGCTTGCGGACAACAGCGATTTTCTGCGCCGGTTCCGCAATGAATCCAAAGCCATTGCGGTACTTTCTCACCCGAATATCGTCAAGGTTTATGACGTCAGCTTCGGCGACCGGATCCAGTACATCGTCATGGAGTTTATTGACGGCATTACGCTCAAGCAGTATATCGAGCAGCAGGGAGAAATCAAGTGGCGCGAGGCGCTGTATTTTACGGTGCAGATTCTCCGCGCGCTTCAGCACGCGCATGAAAAGGGCATCATCCACCGGGATATCAAGCCCCAGAATATCATGCTGCTGGAGGACGGCACCATCAAGGTGACGGATTTCGGCATTGCGCGCTTCTCCCAGGCTGAAACGCAGACGATGACCGACAAGGCGATCGGTTCCGTGCATTATATCGCTCCGGAGCAGGCGCGCGGCGGATACATCAACGATA
>JBJEOO010000222.1:0-7719 GCA_051880755.1 Hominenteromicrobium sp. | reverse complement strand
GAAAGTGAAGCCGTATGCATTCAGCTTGTTTGTCCGGCGATACGGCGTGAAGGCGCTGCTGGACTGTCTGGAAAAGAACGAACAGAACGGCGTCGTCTACCATCGCGAAGGCATTCTCGGCGATTATGACGAGTTCGACGACGCGGAAGCGCTGATTGCGTTTATCCACACGGGCAAGCGGGAAGCGGGGAATGCAGAATGATCGCCAGAATGCCGACACATTGCGGGGACGACACCTGTTCTTCCTGCGTTGCGGCGGGGGATTACATTTTCCTCGCGCATCACGGCGGCGGGCAGGAAGTGAATGATATTGTCCATCAGACGCGCGCGGCGTTTGAAAGCATGGCACATACGCTGGCAGCCGTCGGAGCGACGCTGGACGATCTTGTTCAGGTCAACTACTATATCCGGAATGCTGCGGATTTCCGCAAGGGCGCGGATGTGTTTCGTGAATACCTTCCCAACGGCGCGCCGGCGCGGATGACGGTTGTGACGGAATTCGTGGGAGCGTCGTGCCTGTGCCAAATAGACGGAATCGCCTATAAGCCGCGGTGTACGAAGCCGTAATTATCAAAAAAGAATATTATTTCTTAAAATTGTATTGATTTTTTTGGAGAATGTGTTATACTATAACCACAGGGAAACGGTTAAGACCGTAAACTGAATATTGAAGGCTTTGTCTTTCAGAAAGGATGTGTTTGTTCCGCAGAAATGGAAAGCACATCCTTTTGTGCTTTTCGCGGAAGAAACGGGTAGTTGTATGAACATCACGATCGTTGGCAGAAAAGTGAACCTGAGAGAGAATTTCAAGGTATTGGTGCAGCGCAAGCTTGCCAAGTTTGACCGGATTTTCGATGCGGATGCGGAAGCCACCGTAACCGTGACTTTGGAAAGAAACCGCCAGACGGTGGAAATTACGATAAAGCAGCGCGGCATGATCTACCGTGCGGAGGCTTCGGCGCCGGAGATGAATGAAGCGCTCGATGATGTCATCGCGGCGCTCGGCAGGCAGATCCGCAAGAACAAGACGCGGCTTGAGCGCGCAAAGAAGGTTCAGCAGTTTGAGCTGACCGACGAGTATTATGACGAGCCGGATGAGGAGATCGAAATCGCAAAGCGCAAGACGTTCTTTGTCAAGACCATGACGGTGGAGGAAGCCATCCTGCAGATGAACCTGCTGGGACACACCTTCTTCATGTTCCGCGACGATGCGAGCGGAGAGATCAATGTGGTCTATAAGCGCAACGACGGCAAGTACGGCGTTCTGGAGCCGGAAACCTGACCGGAAAATTGACAGGCATTCAGCGGCGCCCCCGCATTTCTGCGCGGGGCGCCGCTTTTCTGTGCGCGGCTAAGCCGGGCGCCCGGCGGACAGCACCGTGCCGGAACGCCTTTGCCGGATGCCGGTAAAGGACAGAAGTTTTTTGTTATATTCAGCTTACAGCGGTTGACACATTTCTCATTTTGATATATTCTTATTGTGTCTGTAAAAAATAATGCAGGAGGACTGGAATGGACGAGAAGATCGAATCCGTGCAGGAAGAAAAAAGTGCGATCGATTTAAGTATGGTCTTTCATGACTTTTTTCGCGGTTTGAAAAAGTTTTGGTGGGTTGTTGTGGCCCTGACGGTCATTCTGGCCGGGTATTCGTATGTATCGGCGGCCAGCTCATACAGGCCGATGTACCGGTGTGACGCTTCCTTTACGGTTACCACCAGCAGCTCCGGAAGTGCAAGCAGCAGCTATCAGTTTTATTATGACCAGTCGACGGCGGCGCAGATGGCCACCACGTTTCCGTATATTCTGGACAGCGCACTGCTGACGGATATGGTCAAGCAGGATCTCGGCGTGGACTATATCAACGGATCCATTTCAGCCAGCTCCGTGGAGAACTCCAACCTGTTCACCCTTTCGGTTGTCAGCTCCAGCCCGGAGGATGCGCTGCGCATTCTGGAATCCGTAATCGATAATTACCCGGAGGTGTCCCAGTATGTTATCGGCGACACCATGCTGAATATGATCGATGCGCCGAAGCTCCCGACCGAGCCGTATAACACCAGAGGCGGCAAGCGGGAAGCCGTGCAGGGCGCCATGCGGGGGTTTCTGCTCGGTATGGCGTTTCTTGTGCTGTATGCCGTGACCCGGCGCACCATCCGCAAGGAGGAAGAGGTCAAGGAAAAGCTGAATGTTCAGTGTGTCGGCATCGTTCCCAAGGTTGTTTTTAAGAAGCGCAGCCGCAAGATTGATGAGACGCTTTCGATTTTTAACGGCAAAATCGGAGACTATTTCCGCGAGTCGATTCGCGGCATCGCGCTGCGTCTGCAGCGGCAGATGGATGAAAAAGGCGAAAAAGTGCTGATGGTAACCGGTACGACGCCCGGGGAAGGCTCCTCCACGGTTGCCGAAAACCTCGCCTACGCGCTGGCCGAAATGGGCAAGAAGGTCATTCTGCTGGATGCCGATCTGCGCCAGAACGGAAAGAAAAATGCGCTTGCGGGAAAAGAAGAAACTCAGGGCCTTGAGCGGTTTCTGCTCGGTGAGTGCCCGCTCTCTGAGGTGCTGATCCGGGATCATCAGGCACATATCTGGCGCGTAGGCTGCCGGAACGGGCTGAATACCCGGGAAATCCTGAGCGTGGCCAACAATCTGCACAGCCTGATTGAATGGATGAAAAAGAATGTCGATTATGTGGTTATGGACGCGCCGGACTGCTCGCACATGAGCGACGTGGCGATTGCGGCAGAAAATGCCGATACCGTGGTTTATGTCATCGAGCAGGACTACGCGAAAACGTATAAGATCATGGAAGGCATCGAGGATGTTTCCCGCTACGGCGTAACTTTTGCCGGCTGTGTTCTGAACAAAACGCAGGTCGGGCTGTCCGGTTACGGCTACGGCAAGTACGGAAAATATTACGGAAAATACGCGTACAGCAAGTACGGCTCTTACGGCCGGTACGGATACAGCAAATACGGCTACGGGAAATACGGGTACGGCTATGGATCTGACCCGGATTCAAAGTCCGGTTCCAAGTCCAGATCAAAAGCGTCCAGATCCGAATCAAATGAAAGGCAAGTCGATTGATGGGCATGGTAGATATACATACGCATATTCTGCCCGGGGTGGATGACGGCTCGCCGCGCACGGCGGAGTCACTGGAAATGCTGCGGCTTGCCGCAGAAAGCGGCGTGGAAACGATCGTTGCGACGCCGCACGCCAATCTTCCGGGCGTATATGAGAATTACAACGGAGAATGGCTGCAGGTTTCCTTCGACCGTCTGATTCAGCGGGCGCAGGAGGCGGATATTCCGATCCGCATTCTGCGCGGCATGGAGGTCTATGCAACGGAGGATTTGCCCGAGCTGCTGGAGGCCGGCCGGGTTCTCACCCTGAACGACAGCCGGTATGTGCTCATGGAGTTTGACTTTCATGAGCAGGTGAACTGGTGCTGCCGCATGCTGGAAAATGTCCTTGATGCGGGCTATACGCCGGTCATCGCGCATCCGGAACGGTATTACGCGGTCTGGCAGGAACCGTGGTGTGTATACACCTGGCTCGAGATGGGGGCGCATGTGCAACTGACCCGCGGGAGTATCCTCGGCAAATTCGGCCGGGAGGCCAAACGGGCGTCGGATTATCTGCTGCAGCATAACCTTGTGGCCTGCATTGCCAGCGACGCGCACGGCAGCCGAAACCGAATTCCGGATATGGACGATATTTACCGGTACATCACGGCGAAGTATTCGAGAGAATATGCGGACATGCTGCTGATTGAGAATCCCGGGAAAATCTGTGCGGATCTGCCGCTGATTCAGTGACCCCGCGTGCACTTCTAAGGAAAGGAAGACAATCTTTGATATGAGATATTTGCGAATAGCCGTGATCTTCATCTTCATCGTCAGTGTTGCGGTGAACATCGGCGCGACCATTGCGGATAACCGGAATCACGATTCCACAATACCGGAGCTGACCAGTTCCATTGAGTCGCTGGAGCTCAGCGTGAACAGCACCGATGAAGACCTGCTTCAGGGGCTGACGGCGACGGATGAGAAAGACGGCGATCTGACCGATAAAATCATGATTGCCGGCAGATCCCGGATGCTGGAGAACAACACCTGCAAGATTAAATACGTTGTGTTTGATTCCAACAATAATTCGGCGACGCTGACGCGCGTCGTGCGGTATACGGATTATGAGCCGCCGCGCTTTTCGCTTACGGATCCGCTTCTGTATACGACCGGTGCGGATATCAATTATCTGGACCGCATTCAGGCCGCAGACGGAATTGACGGGGATATTTCGGATAAGATCAAGGTTAAGTCCGGCAGCGTCAACAGCTATCAGGCCGGTACATATCCCGTTGTGCTGGAGGTATCCAATTCGTATGGAGACCGTGTGCAGGTGGAGCTGAATGTTGTTGTGGCCGATGATCTCGAAGAGCGTCCCAGTATCGAATTATCCGAATACTTGGTTTATCTCCGGGTAGGGGATTCGTTCAGCGCGAATCGGTATCTGCGGTCAGTACGGGATGCGGACGGCAGCGCGATCAGCGCCGGCAGCGTCAGTATTTCGGGCAGCGTGGATACCGGCACGCCGGGGTATTATCACCTCGCATATTCCGTGATGTCCGGCGGCAAAAAGGGCCAGACCTATCTGACCGTCGTTGTAACAGAATAGGAGGCCTAAATGAAAGAGGAAAGAACAATTCGTCTGGACGAAATCAACGTGCTCTCCGTGGTGAAGGACTTGCTCTGGAATGCATGGGTCATCCTTCTGGTTGTGATCAGCGCATCGCTGGGCGTTTCCAGCTACAGCAAGCTGACGTATGTGCCGGAATATACATCGACGGCGACGATTGTCGTCAGCGCCAAGGGAAATGCCGGCGCGTATACCTCGCTGAATCTCACCATGCAGATGGCGGAGGTTTTTGCTCAGGTGTTTCAAAGCGATATTCTGAAGGCCAAGGTCGAGGAGCAGCTCGGCGTTTCGGAGCTGGACGGCCGGATTTCCACATCGGTTATACCTGAGACAAACCTGATGACGGTCAGTGTCACGGCATCTGCCCCGGAAGAGGCGTTCCGCACGCTGAATCTGGTGCTGGAAAACTACCCGCAGATTTCAGATTATCTTTTCGGCAACGCTGTTCTGGAGGTTATCAAGGAGCCTGCGATTCCGATCTCGCCTTCCAACAGCCCGCAAGCCGGCCGGTACAAAAAGATGGCAATGATGCTCGGCTTTGCGGTTCCGGTGATCATCATCGTGCTTTTGTCCATCTCGCGCGATACGGTTCAGACGCCGCAGGCTGCCAAGCGGAAGCTGGACGGCAAGCTGCTGGGCACCATCGGCCATGAGGAAAAGAACAAGACGATCACGGCAAAGCGCAAAAAGAAAAATATTGCGGCGCTGATCACAAATCCGCTCGTCAGCTTCTCGTATATGGAATCCTATCAGAATCTCTGCTCCCGACTGGATTACCACATGCGCCACCACCATCAGAAAATCCTGCTGATCGGCAGCGCACAGGAAAACGAGGGCAAATCGACGGTTGCGGCTAATCTGGCGCTGGCGCTTGCGGCAAGAAACCGAAAGGTGCTGCTGCTGGACTGCGACTTCCGCAAGCCTGCGGTTCAGAAGATTTTTGAGGTCAAAACCAAGAAAGAGGATGACTTCGGACATTACCTCAGCGCGGATGATGCATCGGGCGGCATGCTGGTCTTTGTGAAGAAATTCGGGCTGTATCTCGGCGTGAATCAGGTCAGCTATAAGGCGACGCAGAAGCTGATCACCTCTGATAAAATGAAATTCTTCCTTGAAAAGCAGAAGGAAGAAATGGACTATATCATCCTCGATTCTCCCCCGATGCTGGTGGCTTCCGATACGGAGGCGCTGGCGCACTTGGCGGACGCTTCTCTGCTGGTTGTTCGTCAGGACCGCACAACAGCCCGCGATATCAACGACTGTATGGATCTGCTGTCGCAGGAAACCTCGGAGTTTGCTGGGTACGTCCTGAACGATTTCCGCGAATTCTCCATCCTGAAAAAGCTGCGTGCATAATACGCTCTGCGCTGTCCCGGCCCGTTTTGGTCGGGACAGCTTTTTTGTGAAACGGCGGGAAGCCGCAGAATCGGAGGCTGAGCCGTTTTGTGCCGTCTGAGGCGCGGTTTGTATCTTCAGCGGTGCGGATACGCTCCGCACGTATGGGGTTATTCGTCAAAGAAGCAAAGAAATTCGGAGCAAACCGGTTTTTCATCGGCATTGTGCCGATTTTTGACCGTTCTTTCAGTTAAAAGTTGACGGACAGCAGGATAAAGAGATAAAATATATATTTGAAATCGCGGTTTATGCGGTCGGCTTGCCCGCTGTATCGGAATACCTGAAAGCGGCGTTTGTACTGCGGAGGTTCTGCGGCCCGAAACTGCGAATTGTGTCGAATTTCACGGTCCGGCTGTGCACAGCCCGGACGGCGTTCGATCCGAAACGATATCCGGCGGCTTGCCGCTTTTGACGACAATTCTTGTATGAAGCAAAGGAGTGCACGAAATGAGCAAAATGAAGGGCAGAGTACCCGGCATAATTATCTCGGCAGTGCTGGCTACAGTGGTGGCGGCGTTTATTATTCTCCTTCTCTGGAGTCAGATGCTCCCCACGCATTTGCTGATTCTCGGCAGCATTTCGATCGTCCTCATTGCGGCGGCGGCGATGCTGCTTGTCCGTCAAACGGCCTATCGGGTACAATTTGTACTCGGTACCCTGCTGTCCGTGCTGCTGGCGGTGGTGCTGGCGTTGGGCGGCAGTTATCTGTACATGACGGTTAATACGCTGAATCAGATCTCCACGGTGCGTACGCAGTATACGCCGGTCGGTGTGTATGTGCGCACGGAGGATCCTGCAGTTTCCATTGAGGATACCGCGGATTATCATTTCGGTATTCTGGAGACACTGGACCGGGAAAATACGGACAACATCATCCTGCAGATCAACGACCGGATCGGCGGTTCCATTGAGACGGCGGAGTATGAAGGCCTGACCGAAATGATCGATGCGCTTTTGAATGAAGACATCGACGCCATCATCATGAATGTCGCCTATCTTGACGTTCTGACGGAGCTTGACCGGTATCAGGATATAGAATCGAAAATCCGTGAGCTTGAGGTTCTGCATGTGGAGACCATTGTGGAGGAGGAGCCGGAGCAGGTACAGGAAACGGTTGAAATAGAGGAAAAGGTCTATACGATTTACATCAGCGGCAGCGATACGCGTCAGGGACTCAACACGGTCGGCCGCAGCGATGTCAATATCATTGCGACGGTCAACACCGAGACGCGCCAGATTCTGCTGGTTACGACGCCGCGTGACTATTTTGTGCCGCTCTCCATCTCGAACGGCGTGCCGGATAAGCTGACCCATGCCGGCATTTACGGCGTCAATGTTTCCATGGAAACACTGGAGATGCTGTATGATACGGATATTGATTATTATTTCCGCCTGAACTTCACGGGCTTTACCGGCATTGTCGATGCGCTCGGCGGCATTACGGTCGATAATGACGTCGAATTCAGCACCAGTAAGTATGATTACCCGGTCGGCCAGATTGAAATGGACGGCAAAAAGGCGCTGGCCTTTGCCCGTGAGCGCCATTCGTTTATTGACGGCGATATTCAGCGCGGCAAGAATCAGCTCAAGGTGATCTCCGCAATCATTGATAAGGCCATGTCTCCA
>JBJEOO010000221.1:0-1821 GCA_051880755.1 Hominenteromicrobium sp. | reverse complement strand
TAAACAAGCGATTCGTAAAGAAAAAAGAGACAGACCGGATGAGCGATCTGTCTCTGCGTTTTTCTGCCGTTTACTGTGCGCTGCCGATTTCAATCGCCTTGCGGTTGAAATCAAGCATCGCAGCCTTGCGGGCGGGAATGCACTTCTGAAGCGCCTTGTCCAGCGTCTCCGCACTGCAGAAGCCGATCTCCTTGAAGAGCTTGCCGACAAGGATGATGTTGGCAAGGCCCTTGAGACCGTTTTCCTCGGCCAGCGTCGAAGCTGGGACATAGAAGGTTGTGACATCGCCGCGCTCCACCTTGACGTCGATCAGGCTGCTGTCCAGCAGGATCACGCCGCCGGGCTCAACGTCGTTCACGAACTTGTCGAGAGACGGACGGTTCATCGCGATGAGTACATTCGGGTTTGTGACGAGCGGCGAGCCGATCGGCTCATCGGAAAGGCAGATGCTGCAGTTTGCCGTGCCGCCGCGCATTTCCGGGCCGTAGGACGGGAGCCAGGAAAGCTCTCTGCCTTCGATCAGGCCGGCGTAGGCGACAACCTTACCGGCAAACAGAACACCCTGACCGCCGAAGCCGGCGAAAACCATGTTCAAATCTTTCATTTCAGTCTGTCTCCCTTCGTGCCGTCCTTGAATACGCCGAGCGGATAATACGGGATCATGTTCTCCTGCAGCCAGCCGAGCGCGTCGACCGGCGACATGCCCCAGTTTGTCGGGCAGGTGGAGAGCACCTCGACAATGGAATAGCCCTTGCCCTCGATCTGGTTCTGGAACGCCTTCTTGATCGCCTTCTTCGCGATGTTGACATTTTTGACGCAGTCCACCGTAACGCGCTGTGCAAGCGCAACACCGTCCAGCGTGGAAAGCAGCTCGCAGATACGCACCGGGTAGCCCGCCGTGTTGACGTCACGGCCGTACGGCGTGGTCTGCGTGACCTGATTCGGCAGGGAGGTCGGCGCCATCTGGCCGCCGGTCATACCGTAAATCGCATTGTTGACGAAGATGACGGTGATGTTCTCTCCGCGCGTTGCAGCGTGAACGGTTTCCGCCGTGCCGATTGCCGCGAGATCGCCGTCGCCCTGATAGGTGAAAATCACGTTATCGGGCTTTGCGCGCTTGAGACCGGTTGCAACCGCCTGCGCTCTGCCGTGCGGCGCCTGCACCATATCACAGGTGAAATAATCATAACACATAACCGAGCAGCCGACCGAGGCCACGCCCACGGTCTTGCCTTCAACGCCCAGCTCTTCAATGGCTTCCGCAACAAGGCGGTGAATGATGCCGTGTGTGCAGCCGGGGCAATAATGCAGCGGCGCATCCGTCAAAGTGGACGGTTTCTTAAATACAACTGCCATTTTATTCAATCCTTTCGCCTTATTTCAGGAGTTTCTTGATTTCGCCGAGCACTTCCTTCGGCGTGGGGATAATGCCGCCGGTACGTCCGTAGAAGCTGACCGGCACACTACCCTCCACGGCGAGACGCACGTCGTCGACCATCTGGCCCATGCTCATCTCGACAACGAGCAGATGCTTCGCCTGCTTGGCGGCACGCTGAACGGCATCCGTCGGGAACGGCCAGAGCGTGATCGGACGGACAAGGCCGACCTTCAGGCCTTCCTCGCGCGCCTTGTTGACCGCGCTGCGCGCAACACGGCTCGATGCGCCGTACGCGACAACGATCACATCGGCGTCCTCCGTGCGGTATTCCTCCGCACGCTGCTCGTTTGCCTTGATCGTCTCATAGCGCGCATAACGCTCGCGGACAAGGCTTTCAAGTGCGTTCGGGGTCAAATAAAGTGAGTTGACAATGTTGTGCTTGC
>JBJEOO010000220.1:0-7836 GCA_051880755.1 Hominenteromicrobium sp. | reverse complement strand
GCAGGCTGCACCCATCATAAGTGCAAATTCTGTACGCTGTACAGTGATCTGCCGTTCAAATTCAGAATGACGCCGATGGAAGACATTGAGCGGGATTTGCTGGAAGTGCAAACCCTGCGCACAAATCCCTATTCCAAGATGTTGACACGCCTTCAAGGAAAAGACGGCCCTGAGCCGATCCAGCGTGTTTTCTTGACTGGGGCCAATCCGTTTGTCCTGAAAACAGAAAAACTGCTTGAGATTGCAGCTCTCATTCACAAGTATCTGCCTTCTGTCGAATCCATTGGCTGCTTTGCGCGCATTACAGATTCAGTCAATAAGACAGACGAAGAACTTCTCCAGCTTCGACAGGCAGGCTACAATGGCCTGACGATTGGAGTGGAGACCGGGGATGATGCGGCCCTTGCCTTCATGCGCAAGGGATATACTTCCCGTGATATTCTGGCGCAGTGCAAGCGATTGGAGCAGGCCAGTATCGAATACGGCTTCTTCTATCTGACCAGCATTTCCGGCAAGGGACGCGGTGAAGCTGGGGCAAAAACCTCCGCGGAAATTTTCAATCAGTTGCATCCTTTCTTGGTCGGACCGAATATGCTGACAATCTATCCGGAATCCGATTTGTATCGAGAGATTCAGAATGGGAACTGGGAGGAGGAAGGTGAGATTGAAAAATACCGGGAGCTTCGTACCCTCGTAGAAAATCTGAACATTTCTACATACTTTGCAGCGATGGGAGCCTCAAACGCTTTTCAGCTCAGAGGCAAACTGCCGGAAGATAAGGAAAAGCTTTTGACGACACTCGACAGAATTATCTCCGAAGTCAGCGAGGAAGAACTGCGGCACTATAGAAGGAATCTTCGACATCTGTAAGCGCAGAGTAATTATTGAAAGAAGTGCACGAATTCCAGCTTTTTGGGTAGCAGAAAGGGTTCGCTGACTTTCAAGCGAATCCCTTTCTCTTTTTTAGCAAATGATTATCCGAAAGCCTAAAATCAACGCATTAGGTTATAAAGGATTAAACAAAAAGGCACCGAACTGGAATCATCATTCCACTTCAGTGCCTTTCGTCTGTTATATGCTTTCGGGGGATTCGGCTTTCTGGTGATCGGGCTTATGGAACCCCAGGTGTTTCGCCGCTTGGCATTCAACTCGCGCTGTTTTTTCTTTGAGAGTTTCTTAAAGGGAACATACTTTTCCATTGTGCGGTCTCCTTTCTTTCTTTTACTGGTGGGCATACGCCTTTACGATGGACAGAAGGGCTGTATCACTACGCAATGCACGGATGTGCTTTCAGTCTCCGTCTCGGCGCGCAAGAATATGATAATTGCAGAATAGGTCAAAGTCAAGAAAAACGGGGGTTTCATAACAAAAGAACGATTTGCTATGAACAAAACGATTACCCCCTACTAAAAAAACGAATACCCGGCTAAAAAACGATTACCCTGACAAAAGAACGATTTCAAAGTACGAGCCCACGGTACATGGGCTTTTTGGAGGCTGGAAAACAGCAGGATGCGTCAAGCCCCTGGCGGTGTTTTTTGCAAAAAAGTTTGAAAAGGCACAGTAAAACCGAGGAAAAGAGCAAAAACCAAGGACGCAATCGTTGATACGCTTTGTATCAATGATTGCGTCCTTATTTGGTCCGAGTGACAGGATTCGAACCTGCGGCATCCTGCTCCCAAAGCAGGCGCGCTACCAACTGCGCTACACCCGGTTATTTGGTTTTTTATCCGGCTGGGCGTATTCTCCCAAAGCAGGCGCGCTACCAACTGCGCTACACCCGGTTATTCGGTTTTTGATCCGGCCGGGATACTCGTACGGATGCATACACGGTTATGGTGCGGCAAGAGGCGAGAATCCCGGCGGAAAGTATTATACCGCAAAGGGGCGCGCCGTGTCAAGATTTACGCGGGGATCCTTGCGGAGAGCAGGACCAGATCTGCGGCGTCGGCGGCGCCGTCCGTGTTCAGGTCGGCAGCCAGAAGAGCGGCGCTGCTCAGGGTTTCGTCGTCAGCCAGATATTGCTGGAAAAGACGCAGGTCGGCGGTGTTGACCGTTCCGGAGCCGTTTATGTCGCCGCGGATGACAATCGTATACGGCGTGCCGTCGATCAGCGCGGTCATTCCGGTGCGGAGCTTGCCGGAGGCAGAAGCCATGGTCTGTGTGTAGACCTGCACTTCACGCGAAGAAAGTGTGCTGCACAGCTTTGCACACGTCATCCCCTCCGGCGCGAACAGAAAACCCTCTCCGAATTCAAGCGTGCCGCTGTCCGGCGGGGATGTGGGCGATGGCGAAGCACTTGCGGCAGGCTGGGAAGAGGGCGGAGCAAAGATACTGCCGGAGATCCGGTAAAGCGCGCGGTCGTTGCAGATAACGGCCGCCGAAGCCGTGAGTGCTTTCAGTTTGCCGCCCGCCGCAAAAGAGGCGGAGCCGCCGCCGTCCAGAGCGGCCAGAGAAACGGTGGATGTGTCGGAAGCCCAGACTGCGCAGCCGTTTCCCAGTGCGGTCAGATGCACACCGAGCGGATTGACGCCGGTGTCCAGCAGCGCCGTGCCGTCCAGCGAACGGATGCGGCCTTCCGTGTCGATGTAGGTGCCGGCGTCAAGCATGCGATAAGGGCGTGCGGAAGCGGCATATGAAAACGAAACCGTGCCGGTCTGCGGGAAACCCGCATCCAGTTCAATGCGTTCGCCGCAGGCGGAAAACTGCACGAAAAGCAGATTGTCGAGCACCTGCATGCCGCAGACGGCTTCGGCGTAAAGCAGACTGCCGGTGTAGCTGCCCGCCGCGTCAAAAATCAGGATTTCCGACGGCTCGCTGTACAGGCAGAGATACAGCCGGCCGAATGCATCGGCCTCCGCAAAGCGCACGTCATCCCCGGCGACGGAAAGCCGGAAAAGACCGGCTTCTTCAAGATCTGCGGCGTAAAAGCTCTGCACGGTCACGGCTTCCGGCTGCAGACTGAGCACCGTGACGGTTTCGCCGCGCAGAAACGCAAAGTGCCCGGGAACGGCGGCAGTACAGGACCGTGAGCCGTCCGCAGAGCAGATGTGCGTGACATCGCGATCCGTATAAGCGAGAAGCTCCGTATTGCCGCACGGTTCAAAAAAGTGAACGACGGCGCTGTCCGAGACGCCGTCCGCCAGCAGCTCGCTTTCCGGTGCGGCCGGCTCCGTATAGCCTGCCAGCACACAGACCGCAAGCACAACGGCGAACACGGCGAATCCAACTGACCACACTGTTTTTTTCATACCGCTTTCCCCCGATCTATCCCTTTATCCATACGCTACCATGTCCCGCCGCGGCATCCGGTATATCGTGAAAAAAGATCACGTTCCGGACGTGCGGGGGCCGAAGTATGCGCGGAGTATCCGGGTTTTCCGGCATGGAACCGCCGCACAGACAAAAAAGCCGGAATGCGTGCTGCATCCCGGCTGTGAAGCTTATTCGCTTTTTGCGGTGTAATATTTGGCGAGGCCGCCTTCACCTGTTTCGCGGTATTTTGAAAACAGGTCGCGGCCCGTCTCGTACATCGTATTCACGACGACGTCAAAGGAGATTTTCCGCGTGTAGGTGAGAAAATTCGCAAGGCTCAGCGCGTTGATGGCGCGCATCGCGGCGACGGCATTGCGCTCAATGCAGGGAATCTGAACCAGTCCGCGCACGGGGTCGCAGGTCAGGCCGAGATGATGCTCCATCGCGACTTCGGCGGCGTACTCGATCTGGTCAAGCTCCATGCCGTGCAGCTCGGCGAGCGCGGCGGCCGCCATGGAGCAGGCGCTGCCGATTTCCGCCTGACAGCCGCATTCCGCGCCGCTGATCGAGGCGTTCGTCTTGATGAGATTGCCGATGACGCCGGCCGCCGCGAGCGCGTGCAGAATCTCGGTGTCGGAGAAGCCGCGGCGCTCCTGTATATAGAGCAGCACGGAGGGCAGCACGCCGCAGGAGCCGCAGGTGGGCGCGGTGACAATGGTGCCGCCGGCGGCGTTCTCCTCGCTGACCGCGTAGGCATAGGCGCAGACCAGCCGGTTTTCGCGCGTTTCAGCGCTTTCGTCAATGTGCTTCTGGCGGTAGAGCATCTTCGCTTTGCGCTGCACATCCAGGCCGCCCTTGAGCGTGCCCTCCGTCTCGAGGCCGCGCCGGATAGCGTCCTTCATGCATTTCCAGACCTCGGCGAGGTACAGCCAGATGCTGTCGCCTTCACACTGTTCCACATATTCCCAAAGGCGCAGCCGGTGTTCCGCGCAGTACGCCTTGATTTCGGCAAAGCTGGCAAGCGGATAGACGTCGGCGGGCGTGTCGGGCGCTTCGCCCTCAGCGAGGATTTTGCCGCCGCCCACGCTGATGACGCGCTGGAAATCGACGACCTCGCCGTTCTGAACCGCCGAAAGCTCCATTGTGTTTGGGTGGGCGAGCGGCTTGTCCGAGAGATCAAAGCGGATTTCCACCGGGCGGGGCGCGAAGGTCTTTTCAAGGATAACGTCGGTCAGGTGGCCGGGGCCGGTCTTTGCGAGCGAGCCGTACAGCGTGACGAGAAAGCTGTCCGCGTGCAGGTTCTTCTCCTTGAAGCGCTTGGCCGCGCGCTCAGGACCCATCGTATGCGAGCTGGAAGGGCCTTTGCCGATTCTGTACAGTTCTTTGAGTGATTCCATGACGGTCGTCATCCTTTCCGGGAAACAAATCGTTTGTATTATTATACGACCCGCGGACAAAAATGTACAGATGCCCGCGAGCGATGCACAGAAAGAAGTTTTTTGCCGCGCACCCGCAAAAATTGTCCAAAACATACGAAAACCGGGGCGCACACCCCGGCTTTTGTTTATTCAATCACGCCGTTTACGATGCAGCGCCCGTCGTGGCGGAAAAGCGCTTCGGCGAGCATTTTGCCGGACGTGATTCTGTACGGGAACGCCATGCCTGCCTGCCCGATGGCGGCTTCGTCCTTGTTGTGCACGTCGCCGCCGCTCGTGCGGTAGAGATTGTGCGCCTTGGCAAACTGCACGGCGCGCGCGTTCTGCGCCGGGGTGTTGAACCAGTTGAAGCCCTCCACGGCGTCAAGACACTCGGGGCGCGGCAGAACATCCGGGTTGATGTACCTTGCCTCGCGGAACGGGTGCGCCTGCGAGAGGAAGCCGCCCGCCGCGTGTACGGCCGCTGCGTAGTCATCGAGCGAATACCACTCGATGTCGGGGTGCGCGAGCAGAAAGTCGAGATCGATGCCGTAGGTCAGCACCTCCTTGCCGTCGCCGTAGTTGTGCTCAATGCCAAAAAACACCGAAAAATCGGTTCCCTCGGTATAGTCTGCGGCGCGCCGGTACGCGTCCCAGTAGGCGCGCATTTTCTGCTCCCACGGCAGGCTGCGGTTGACCGCCGTGTTGCCGCGCAGAAAATGGTTTGTAAAGCACATGCCGCTGTAACCCGCCCGGCGGTAGGCGTCCACCATTTCCTCCGGTGTGCTGTGCGCGCAGGCGCTGCAGAGCTTGTCGTGTACATGCAGTTCGTATTTATAGAACATTCTGAAAGGCTTCTTTCTTTATGAGTTTTGGATTTGCTGTATGGCACGCAGCTCACCGCGCAGATAGCCGAGCTGTTCGGCCTTTGTGCAGGGCGCGTCATGCCCGAGCAGTGCATGGGTGTAATCCAGCGCTTCAAGATATGCGAGCAGATCACGCAGACGTTGGGGGTCATACTGCCCGCCGTTTTCATAGTGATCCTCACAGTCCGCGTCGCCGAGAGCGAGTGCCCGCTCTTCGGGAACATAAATGAACAGTGCGTCGCGCGAGTGCGCGGAATCCCGGTGCTCCAGAACACAGGTCACGCCGCCGAGGTCAATCTCCATACGGTCAAAGACCGAAACCGCGGCGGGAACAACGCGGATTTCCGAAAGCGCCGGGTACTCCAGCCGGATACACGCGCTGCAGAACGCGATGTCCTCGCCGGCCTGCTCGCGCGCGGCCATGGCCTCCTCCGTCCACTCCCAGTTCTGCACGGCGCGGAGCTTTTCGTTTGTCTTCGCGGAGGCAATCGTCACGCCCGGGATGGAATGCAGCGCGAAAGTGTGATCCCAGTGCCAGTGTGTAACGGCGGTAAAATCCGGCGCACGCAGCCTCGCTTCCGCGAGTGCATCGTAAAACTTTCTGCGGTGCGCGTCGGAATTGCCCGCGTCCACCGCCAGACTGTACCGGCTGCCCAGAATGTAATAGAGTGCCGGGCGGTCGGTTTCGCTCTCGTGCGGCAGGTAAAAAATGCGGTCGGTCAGCTTTTTGAGCATCTTACTTGTCCTTCTTCTTCAGCGTGCGCTCGTTGCCGTCCTCGTCCACAAGCACCATGTTGTCGAGCTGGGCACGCAGGCTCCGGCGGTAGGCGTCGATGTATTCGGCGCGCAGCGCCTTCTGCTCCGCCTTTTCCGCGTCGGTCAGGCCTTCGGCCTTCGCCTTGCGCGCGAGAAAATTGATGCGGTCAATTTTATTCTGTTCCATCCTGTCCTCCTTTATTTAGCCGGTTCCGGCCGGGTTTCCGTATCCGCTACGATATTTTTTGCCCAGATGCCCGAACGCAGCAGGAAGAAGCCGATCAGAGCCTTGAAGATATCCGCAAACTGCACGCAGAAGTACACCCAGATGATCGGCATCGCGGTGAAGCGGCAGAGGCAGAACGCGATCGGCAGCGAGACACAGCAGGTGAACACGCAGTCGAACAGGAACGTGATGAACGTCTTGCCGCCCGAGCGGATCGTGAAATAGGTAACGTGCGCGAACGCCTGCACCGGCAGAATCGCGCCGGCAACGATGAGAAGCTTTGTGGTGAGCGCGCGCACTTCCGGCTCGGTGTTGTAGATCATCGGGATAAACGGCGAGCTGAGGATAATCAGCAGGCCGACGCCGATGTGCAGCACGACCGTAAAGAACAGGAGCTTGTTGTCCGTGCGCTTGGCTTCCTCAATCTCACCCGCGCCGAGCTGCTGCCCGATGATGATCGAGACGGCGTTGCCCATCGCGAACATGACCACGCAGAAGAGATTCCAGACGGTGCCGGATATATTGGTTGCCGCCACAACGGTCAGGCCGCGCGTCGAGTAGCTCTGGTTGATCATCGTGGTGCCCATGCTCCAGAGCATCTCGTTGAACATCAGCGGCGTTCCGGTAACAAGGATTTTTTTGACGATGGTACCGGGAATATACAGGCTCTTGTAGGCGCCGCGGATGAAGATGAAGGTTTCCGGGCGGCGGTGCGTCCGGACGACGAGATAAATCGCCTCCACAAAGCGCGAAATGGTTGTCGCGATGCCCGCGCCGACAACACCCAGCCGCGGCGCGCCGAAGTGGCCGAAAATCAGGATGTAGTTCAGTACGAGGTTTGTCAGGATGGCGATGATGCTCGCGGTCATCGGTGAAACCGTCTCGCCTGTCTCGCGCAGTGTGCTCGAATAACACTGCGAGACGCCGTAGGGCAGGACGCCGATCAGGATGACGGTGAGATAGCGCTTCGCTTCGGAAAGCGTCAGCGCGAGGTCGCCGCCCGATTCGCTGTCCGTCAGAAACAGCGAAACCAGCGGATCACCGAAGAAAATCATGACGACGATTGCCAGCGTCATCAGCGCCATGCCGAAAATCATTTTGAAGCGGAAAGCGTAGCGCACGCCGTCGTGATCGCCCTTGCCGAAAAACTGCGCGCCGAAAATCGAAGCGCCCGCAAGGCCGCCGAACAGCGTCAGGAAGGGGACGAACATGAGCTGGTTGACAATCGCCACGGCCGACATGGATTCCGTACCCAGCCGGCCGACCATGATGTTATCGAGCAGGCTCACAAAGCTTGTGATGCCCTGCTGGATGATCA
>JBJEOO010000219.1:0-7847 GCA_051880755.1 Hominenteromicrobium sp. | reverse complement strand
TACGGAAACACTGGAGCACGGCAGCGTAACGCTGGAAGAATCGATCAAGCTGTTCAGCGAAGGCGCGGAGCTGTCTCAGCTTTGCTATGAAACGCTCAATGCCGCGGAGCAGAAGATCACGGAGCTGTCCAAAATCTGTGCGGATACGGAGGAGAGCTGACATGACGGAGCAGTTGAAACGAATCGAAACGGCGCTCGACCGGTTTATACCGGAAACCGACGCGCTGCACAAAACCGTCACGGATGCGATGCGTTATTCGCTTCTGAACGGCGGCAAGCGCGTTCGCGCCGTGCTGACACTCGCTTTCTGCGCGCTATGCGGCGGCAGTGAGGAAATGGCAATGCCGTTTGCGTGTGCGGTTGAGATGGTCCATGCGTATTCTTTGATCCACGATGATCTTCCGTGTATGGATAACGATGATATGCGCCGCGGCAAGCCCTCCAATCACAAGGTGTTCGGGGAAAGCTATGCGCTGCTTGCGGGAGACGGCCTTCTGACAAAAGCCTTTGAAACCGCGCTCAGCGCAGAAGCTTTTCGTGCCGTCGGCCCCGCATGTGCGGCAAAAGCCGCCGCCGTTCTGGCGGTTTGCGCCGGTGAACGCGGTATGGTCGGCGGACAGTGCATCGACCTTGAAACCGAAAACCGTGTGGTTCCGCTCGAGACCCTGCGCGAAAAGGATACGGGCAAAACGGCAAATCTGATTATGGCCGCCTGCATGATGGGCTGTATCGCGGCCGGCGCACCGGACAGGCTCGTTGAAGCCGCAAAGACATATGCGCTGCATATCGGACTTGCGTTTCAGATCCGCGATGACATTCTCGATGTTTCGGGCAGTGCCGAAGAGCTTGGCAAGAATACCGGCATTGACGCGCAGAATAACCGATGCACATATGTTTCGCTGCTCGGCCTCGAGCAGGCACAGGCGCTTGTCGATGCGCACACGGCTTCCGCGCTTGAAGCCCTGCAGGCTTTTGAGGGCGATACTGCCTTCCTTCGGAATTTTGCCGAACAGCTTGCCAAGCGAAACAAATGACGCGGGCGCTCCGCTTTGAGATTGCACCGGCGCAGAACGGCACGGATATCCGCACCTTTGTACGGCGCACGCTGGGTTTTTCCGCACGCGTGCTGACGGCTCTGAAATATGAGGGTGAGATGCTGCTGAACGGCACGCCGGCACACAGCAATGCCCGTCTGCAGACGGGCGACCGGCTGACGCTCACCCTGTTTGACAAACCGGGGCAGTATGAGCCGACGGATGTTCCGCTGTGCATTCTGGATGAAAACGAGGATTTTCTGGTTATCGACAAGCCGGCAGACATGCCGGTGCACCCGTCGCCCGGGCATGATCGGGACAGCGTGCTCAACGCAGCCGCAGGCTATTTCCGGAATACATCGGATTTTGTATTCCGCCCGCTCTATCGGCTGGACCGAGATACGACCGGCGCGCTTGTTCTTGCCAAGAATAAATTTGCCGCCTGCGCGGCGATTCAGAAAACGTATATCGCCGTATGTGAAGGAACAGCGCCGGATACGGGGCGGATTGATGTCCCCATCGGCCTGAAGCCGGGGCATAAGGTGGAGCGCTGTACCGGCACGGGGGATCCGGCCTGCACCGTGTTTCAGACGCTTTGCACGGACGGCACGCACAGCCTTGTCGCTTTCCGCCTTCTGACCGGACGGACGCACCAGATTCGCGTACACATGGCGAGCATTGGGCATCCGGTTGCGGGGGATGATTTATATGGCGGCCATAAAGACTTTGCGGACCGGCAGATGCTCTGCTGCAGCGCCGTCCGAATCATCTGTCCCGCGCTCGGCACGGATAAAACCGTCACCGCGGATTTTTCCGACCTGCAGAAGGCCCGGTTCCCGGGTCTTTTCCATACAAAAATTCCTCTGCCGGCCTTTTCAGGCTTGTTGGCAGAGGAACAGAATTATTCCACATCCGTATGAATCAGGCGATCCAGCAAGGTAATCAGCGTGAGGCGTTCTTCGTCGCTCAGGTCTCTCGTAACGCTTTGCGCCCACTCCCGCAGATAGCCGCGGATTTCGGGCACCAGCGCTTCACCCGCTTCCGTCAGATAGAGATTGTTCTCCCGGCGGTCGGTTTTTCCGGTTTCCCGCCGGATATAGCCAAGCTCCTCGAGACGTTTTGTGCGTCGGGCAACATTGCATTTATCGATATACATGTGCGAAACAATGGCGTCCTGTGTCGTGCCGGGATTTCGCGCGATATGGAGCAGAATCATATACATGGCTCCGATAAAACCGTACTGCTTCATCCGTTCGTTCATGAATTTTTTGCGCTGCCGGTGCAGAAACGTAATGCTTCGGCTCAGATGACGCGGAAAATCCGCAAGCAGTTCAGCATTTTTTTCATTGTTATCGGCCATCATTCTTCACCTCACATGCTCCGGATCAGTTTATTTGAAATTTATTATAAACGGGAAACAAAAGAAAGTCAATCTTCTTCCTGTAAAAACGGATGACAGACCCTGCTGTACAGTGCGTCATCAAACATCACATGATAGATGTGTTCCAGTTCGGAAAGAACCGTTCGGCTGTCGGGCTTCGGCTTTGAAAGCGGAAGCAGCATAATGCTGAAATCCACGCCGTACAGAAGGCACTTGGCGCGCGTCTTTTCGCATCCGCAGCGTTCATAGAAGGCGATCCGCCGTTCGCGCAGCTTCTTTTCGTCCGGATCTGCCGTGCTCTCAACGCTCTCCACCTCAAGCAGGATGCCGTCGGCTGACTGCATCTCTGCGCTGAGCAGGCCGAAAAAACGGCTGCCGATTCCGCTGCCGCGCAGTCCGCTCACGACTGCGTAATAATCGAGCAGCAGATACCCACGGTCATTGGTTCGGGAGAAGTATGCATAAGCGAGAAGCTTCTCGCCGTCAAAAAGTCCGTAACAAACGTAATTTCCGCTGTGATACAGCATTTCCATATTCCTGTAGGGACGAAGCTCGCTTTGCGGGAACGCCTCCTGCATGTGCGTGTCATAAATGCGCTTTATTTCATCCAGCTTCAGTTTTTGTACTTGCAGCAACATCATTCACTCCGGTAATTCAATTATTTGAAAGCAAGGGGAGACACCTTGAATCCATTTCCGTACGCCTTTGACAATAAGCGATACCATACATTAGCCTACCACAACCGGCAGGCAAATTGCAAGACCCAAAAAGCGGTTTTGGATGCCGGGCTGTCCTGTCCGAACCTGGACGGTACCTGCGGTGTTGGCGGATGTATCTTCTGTGACGGCGGCAGCGGGTATTTCACGCCGGACAGCCGCCTTTCCATCCGTGAACAGCTTGAAGAAGAGACGGCACGCATTCGGCGGAAGCATCCGGATGCCGGTGTTATCGCCTACTTTCAGGCACACACAAACACATATGCGGACGTGGATACGCTGCGCAGCCTGTATGAACAGGCGCTCGGGGCTGATATTGCCGGTCTGTCGATCGCAACGCGGCCGGATTGTATCGGAGAAGATGTGCTCGCGCTTTTGAAAGAGCTTCGCGAAAAGAAACCGCTTACAGTGGAGCTGGGGCTTCAGAGCAGCAGCGACCGGACGGCAGAGCGTATCAATCGGGGATATCCATACGAGGCTTTTGCCGCATGCTTTGCACGCCTTCGTGGCGCTGGCATTCGGATTTGCGTCCATATCATCGACGGCCTGCCGGGTGAAAACGAGGCGGATATGCTGGAAACAGCGCGTGCGCTCGCCGATCTGCGGCCGGACGCAGTGAAGATTCACCTGCTGCATGTGATTTGCGGTACAAAGCTTGCGGAACTCTATGAAAGCGGCTGTTACACGCCGCTGACCCTCGAGGAATACACGGATATTGTGGTCCGCCAGCTCGAGCTTCTGCCGCCGGAAACGGTTATTGAGCGGATTACGGGGGATGGAGACAAGGCCAGACTGCTCGCTCCCTTGTGGAGCCGCGATAAAATCCGCGTGCTCGGCACGATCGACCAGAAAATGGCGCGCAGAAATACCTGGCAGGGAAGACTTTATTCGCAAGATGACTTGCATATATGACAAAAAGACTGTATAATATCTGTTAATTGAAGCATGTACAGTCTTCAGGAAAGGTTAAGTGGATTGACTATGAAGAATTTTTCTCAGCATAATACAAACAAAGATACCCATGCATTTGCGGCAAAGCGTGCGGCTTTTCTCGGCATCGTTGCCGTATTGCTTGTAGCCGTTGTGATTTTATCCGTTTATTCGGCTGTCAGCGGCGGAACCGCTCCAAGCATCTCGGACGCCGTTTCCAGCACAGAGGACGGCAAGCTTATCATCAACGACCTGTATGAGGGTGAGCTTACGATCCCGAAATTCAACATTCCGCTCAATACATACGATACGGAAAAATTCAAAAACGATAACGGGCTTGTTACCTACGACGATCCAAACGCCAGCCTCGGCATTGACGTTTCCGATTATCAGGGCGATATCGATTGGCAGACCGTAAAGGAAAGCGGCATTGATTTTGCGATGATCCGTATCGGTTACCGCGGCGCAACACGCGGCAAGCTCAACGAGGACAGCAAGTTCCAGCAGAATTATGAAGGGGCGAAGGCCGCGGGTGTTCAGATTGGCGTTTACTTCTTCTCACAGGCCGTATCGGTATCCGAGGCGGAGGAGGAAGCCGGGTTTGTTCTGCAGCTTCTGCAGGATAAGGAACTGAGCTATCCGGTGGTCTTTGACTGGGAGGTTGCCGACGTTGACGGCTCCCGTTCCGCTTCGGCAACGGGCGAGCAGATTACAAGCTACGCTTCCGCGTTCTGCAAGAAGATCAGCAAGGCCGGCTACACGGCAGGCGTTTATTTCAATCGCAGCCTTGGCTATTATAGTTACGATCTGGAGGAAATCAAGGACTTTGATTTCTGGCTTGCCGAGTACAGAAGTGTTCCGGCTTTCTATTACGATTTCAAAATCTGGCAGTATTCCGATAACGCTCAGGTACAGGGCATCGAAACACCGGTCGATATTGACATCTGCTTCAAAAAATACGCGTAATACGCGGGCGCCGCTTTCAGCAAACCGGAAAGCGGCGCCCGATTTTTATTCTTCACCATACCAGCCGCAGGCCTTCATATCGATGCGGCCGTCCGGCAGAAACACAACGCCTTCTTCGAGCAGTTTCCGGCGCTGCACGTCCGGCCCGCCGAAAACGTAGCCCTTGCAGAGCGATCCATCCTTGAAAACGACGCGATGACAGGGGATATGCTCCGGATCCGGATTGCGGTGCAGAACGAAGCCTACGCCGCGTGCCGCGTGCGGCTTTCCAGCAAGATATGCGATGCAGCCGTAATTGGCGGCTCTGCCGCGGGGAATGCGCTGAACGGCGCGATACACTTCCTCGGAAAACGCATTCATTTGTATGATTCCTCCTTCCGGATTTTATACCAGTATACCACAAACTCTTTCTTTACAAAAGCATTTATGTATCTTATAATAAAATAGAGCTGAAAACGCAAATTTTGTATAGGAGCTGATGATTCCTTGGCCATTATCGAAGTCAATTTCATTTCGCAGTGTCTGATGCGCACCGTTACCTTCAACGCCATTATCCCAGCGGATAAATTCGGTCCGCAGGCCAATACCGCTGAGCCGAAACCGTTCAAAACGCTTTACCTGCTGCACGGCATTTTCGGCAATTACACGGATTGGGTCAATGGCACACGCATTCAGGCGTGGGCGGAAGCCAATGATCTTGCCGTTATTATGCCCTCCGGCGAAAACCGTTTTTATCTGGACGATGAAAAAAGCGGTGAACTGTACGGCGAATTCATCGGACGCGAGCTTGTGGAATTCACAAGAAAGCTGTTTCCGCTCTCCAGAAAGCGGGAAGACACCTTTATCGCCGGTCTTTCCATGGGCGGCTATGGCGCCATCCGCAACGGCCTGAAATACGCGGAAACCTTCGGTTATGTCGCCGGCCTTTCCGCCGCGCTGATTTATGCCGGACTTGAGAATTCCGACAATTCCGCGCCGATTTTCACCTTCCGCCGCAATTATTATGAGGCGATTTTCGGGGATCTGAATAAAGTAGTCGGCAGCGATAAGGATCCGAAAGCGCTTGTTCGGCAGCTCAGGGAGGAGCACCGCGATATCCCGAAGATGTATCTGTGCTGCGGCACGGAGGATTCCCTGATCTCAGCCAATCGCGATCTGCGCGATTATCTGCTGGAAAACGGCGTCGATCTCACCTATGCTGAAGGTCCCGGCGTGCATGACTGGGTATTCTGGGACACCTACATCAAGAAGATTCTCGAGTGGCTCCCGCTTGGCGAGGCCGCTCAAGGCGTCAACAGCGGCAACGTGCTTTAACGGATGCCGAAGCAAATGAAGCCCGCTTCCGCTTTTTTGAAAGCAGGAGCGGGCTTTTCTCATGTTTTTTTCGGATTGGCCGGCCGCGGAAGATTCTTCAAAGCAAGACTGGCAAGCTGCCGGATGACCTGCAGGACAAAGGAACGCGTTTCGGGATCCAGATTGACCGCTGCATTATACATGGCGCCGATCTTCTTTTGAAAATCATCCCCGAATTCAAACACATTGGTGATGTTCCCCGCGGCCAAAATGGTGTACAGGGCATCGACAAAGCGCTCACGCTCCTCCATAGACATACCGGAAATCCAACTGTTCAGCGTCTTGTTCATATATTGTGCACCGGCCGAAATACGCTCCACCGCGTGAAATTCGCCGCCCGTCACCAGCCAAGAGAAGGGATCATGCTGCATGATGCCGATTTGGCTGCTTTCCACAACGGTGTATGTTCCGTGATTTTCGAGCAGCATGCCAATCAGAGAGGACTGCGGCAGTGTTTTGCAGACCCGATCCGCTATGTTCCGGTATTCATCCCGTTCCAGAACGCCGCTGTTAAAGCCCGGTCCGTCATGAGAATAAATCTTCCGTATACGCGCCTGTATCGAATCCTCGCAGAACATGGCGGCATATATCGCGAGATTCCCGCCTTTGGAATGGCCGCAGACCGTAATATCACCCGGGAATGCGGCTCCGATACGGTTGAGGTACGCGACTGCATCGGCCTGCGAGGGAACTGCAGGCAAAAACGCCATGTTGAAATCTTCTTTCCAGCCGATCAGCGTGGCATCTGTGCCGCGAAATACAAGACAGGCGTGTTCGTCATCCGGATAAACGGTAACGGCGGCAAACTGTTCTTCGAGCTGATTGCTCAGCTTTTCCGTCAGATTGCCGATGCGAATGCTGCGAAAGCGGGGGCTGGCCGCCAGCGCAATAAGCAGGCGCCGGTTGCTCTCTATGTCGCGAACGTCGTGGAACAGGCCGTCGAAATCTTCCGCACGCAGCAGATCCCGAATCTCCGCTTTTTCGGTATCGGGGAACCTGTGGAGCACTGCACCGAGATTTATGTAGGAGAGCTGTGACAGAACAAGACTGTCGACCTCCGAGAAGGGCCTTTCCTGCATTGTGTGGAATTCCTGTTCGACATAATCGATGATATTGGCCATACTTTCACCTCAAATATCCGGTATTCAGAATCAGCTGCCTGTATTTCGTGCCCTTAACTTGATCTGGAAGAATCAAATGCGTTTTGCATTTCCATTTTGGTGTCCTCCTTGACACGCTGCCGTTTGTCGAATAAAATAGGAGACAAGATATGGCAGGCTATTCCGCCGCCGTTCTTCTTCTTTGCCGCTAAGCGCTGCCCCGCTGGCGGCTTTTCTTTTTTTTGCACAGCAGGATTTTGCACAGCAGGAGATTCATAGGGGCAGGCCGCAGCATGATTTATCCGTCTGATCCATATCGTCTCCCGCGAAGCCAGCAAACCGATTCCTTCAGTCCGGCTATCGTTTT
>JBJEOO010000218.1:0-7862 GCA_051880755.1 Hominenteromicrobium sp. | reverse complement strand
CATGTCCCGCGTAAAGGCCTTTGTCCAAAAGGAGGCCGTGCTCTGCATCGCAGCGGTACTGGCGGTGCTCTCGATGTTTTTCGTCCCGCCGGACGGCGCGTACCCCGGCTACATCGACACGCGCACGCTCTGCCTGCTGTTTTCGCTGATGGCGGTCGTCGCGGGCTTCCGGGATGCGGGTACCTTCTCGGCACTGAGCCGCGCGCTGCTCGCCCGCGTGAAAACGTCGCGCGGTGTGGTGCTCTGCCTTGTCCTCATCTGCTTCTTTTCAAGCATGCTCATCACAAACGACGTTGCGCTGCTCACGTTTGTGCCGCTTTCGATTCTGCTGCTGCAAAGCGCCGGGCTGCAGCGGCTGACCATCTTCACCGTGACGCTGCAGACGGTCGCGGCAAACCTCGGCAGCATGCTGACGCCGATCGGCAACCCGCAGAATCTCTACCTCTACGGGCTGTCCGGCATGGGAATCGGCGATTTTTTCCGCACGCTCCTGCCGTACGCAGCGCTTTCACTCGGGCTTCTGGTGCTTGCCTGCCTGTTTGTGCGGCGCGAGGCCGTGCCCCCGCAGACCGCCGAGCGCCCCGCGCGCTGCCTGAAAACCGAGCTGCTCTGCGCAGCGCTTTTCGTCCTCTGCCTGCTGTGCGTGCTGCGCGTGCTCGAAAGCTGGGTTGCGGCGCTCGTCACGGCACTCGTGCTGCTCGTGTATAAGCGGTCTCTCCTTTTGCGCGTCGATTACGGCCTGCTGCTCACATTTGTCTGCTTCTTTGTGTTCATCGGCAATATGGGCCGCATCGAGCCGGTGCGTGCGTTTCTGAGCGGCTTCATTGCCGGGCGCGAGATGCTGACCGGTGCACTTCTGAGCCAGGTCATCAGCAACGTCCCCGCCGCCGTGCTGCTCTCGGCGTTCACCGCAAACTACGTCGAGCTGCTCATCGGCGTGAACATCGGCGGCCTCGGCACGCTGATCGCCTCGCTCGCGAGCCTCATCTCCTATAAGCTCTACTGCGCTTCGGAACACGCGCAGCCGAAGCGCTATCTGCTCGTTTTCACCGCCGTCAATGCCGCGTTCTTCGTTTTGCTCACGATTTTGTGGTTTTTTCTGAAAAACGCTTGACTGTAAACCCGCTTCATGCTCTATGATGGAAGCGAAAAGGGGGGCATTTACGTATGACCATCAAGGAAATCGAAGCGCGCTGCGCCATGGACCGCGCGAACATCCGCTTTTACGAGCGCGAGGAACTGCTCGCGCCGGATCGGCTTTCAAACGGCTACCGCGACTACACGGAGCGGGACGCCGAGACGCTGCTGCGCATCAAGCTCCTGCGCAGTCTGCACGTGCCGCTGGAGGACATCCGCGCGGTGCAAACGGGCGCACAGACATTGGACACCGTGCTGCAAAACCAGCTTCATGTGCTCGAAGCGGAGAGGGAAAGCCTTGCGTGCGCCGAAGCGGTCTGCCGTGCGATGCAGACGGACGGCGCGGAGTTTGAAACGCTGGACGCGGACAAATACCTGCAAAAGCTCGGGGATGGCACGCCTGCGGGTTCGCCGTACGACGCCGCAAAGCAGAGAGACCTGCCGCCGCCCGCCCATCCGTGGCGTCGGCTGTTCGCGCGTGAGCTCGACCTTTTGCTCTGCGCGTTTCCCTATAAGCTGCTGTTTTCGCTCGTCTTTCATATCAATCCCACAACGAGCACGGGCAGGACGGTGAACATTGTGACGCTCGTACTCGCCATGGCGACGATGCTCGTGCTTGAGCCGCTGCTCCTGCATCGGTTCGGCACAACGCCCGGCAAGGCGGTTTTTGGTCTGCATCTGACCAACAAAGACGGCAGCCACCTGTCCTACACCGACGGGCTGCGCCGCACATGGTCAGTGCTATGGCGCGGCTATGGACTGTATATTCCGGTATACAACCTCGTGCGCCTTTGGAAAAGTTACAAAACCTGCACGGCAGACGAGCCCGAGCCGTGGGACGACTACCCCTACACCCGCCTGTACACGATCCGCGATACAAGACCGTGGCGCGGCGCCGTCTTTGCCGCCGCGTACGCGCTGTGCGCGCTCCTCTCGGGCTGGGCGGCGGAGGTCTCCCGCCTGCCGCCGAACCGGGGCGAGCTGACCGTCGCGGAGTTCGCGGAAAACTACAACTACCTCTGCCGCTATTACGAGCTTCCGGTGAGCTTCTCGCTCGCGTCCGACGGAAGCTGGGTGCTGCCCGCCGTGACGCGCGGCTTCTCCGGACTGCTGTACACCGGTGACAGCCCGAAAGGTCTGTTGTATACGACCGAAAACGGCGTTTTGACCGGCTTCTCCGTCGCGGAGGAAAACGTCGGACTGCTCGATGTGCCCTCGGCGGACAGCATAACGATGCTCGCGCTCGCCGCCGTCACCGCCGAGCCGAACGCGGGCGCGTTCTCCGGCGCGCAGGACCGCGTCGCCGCCATGCTCTCCGGCACGCCCTACAACCCCGCCCACTACACGTGGGGCAGAGTGACGATCGACTACACGATCGACTTCACGGAGAACGGCGAGCCGCTTTCCTACCGGTTCGCCGTCACGAAGACAGCCTGACCGCCGTATACGAAACAAGGAGCCATTCCTCAGAACAGCTCCTTGTTTTTTCTGTCTTTTCGGATGTCTTACGCCGCAAAGTGGCTGCCCCAGAGACCCCAGAGCCAAGTCACCTGCTTCTTGTTATCGCGTTTGGCGGCTTCCACTCTGCTCATTACGCGGTAAACCTTCTTGCTGTCCTTCTTTGCGTGATTCAAAACTTTTTTCTTCATTTCTTTTTCTCCTTCATATATAAAAATTGGATTGACCTAGTGTGCGAAAGCCTTTAGCCGAGGACGGAAAGAAGCTGCCGCCCCTCCGCCTGCGGAAGAATGCTTGTGAGATGCGCCAGCAGCCGCGCGCGGGATTCCTCCGGCGTGCGCTGATACGCGGTCTGCACGAAGTCCGCCCCGAAAAGTGCTTCCGGCGTTGTGTAGCGGGCAGTGCCCCAGCCGGAGCGGTTCCCTGCATCATCGGTTTTGTACACAAAATCCTCGATGGTAACATAGCCCTGCATCTGCAGCCTCGTGATCACCGTTTCAAAGCCCTTATTGCCGCCCTTTCGGAAGTTCGCGAGGTCTCGCAGCTCCCCGGTAAGCAGGGAGCCGTGCTCCAGCAGCACATCATACAGGAGCTTGTCCTTGTATGCGGCAAGACCATCATCGTAACGCGCGTCGAAATCATACCCGTCACGGCGGTAATTCAGGAAATCGCCGAACCATTCGCGGCTGATAAAGCCCGCCTTTCTGCGAAAAAACTTGCCGTAAACGCAATTTTTCATCCGCACAACGGGACCCTTCCATTCCCATGGTCCCTCGCAATCTTCATCCTCGGGAAACCACAGCGCTTGCGGCGTATGCTCCTCGACAGAAAAGCCCGGCAGCTCATTTTTGAAAAACGGGAGAAAGCCAAGCTTTCCGACCAGCGCGTCGAGCGCTTCCGCCGAGCGAATCGGCTCCGGTATGCCGCACGCCTGATATGTGGGATTCTCTGTCAAAAGCAAGCCCTCCTTTCATTGTGATTATAGCATCTTCCTCTTTTGGTACTTGCATATTCATTTGATTTCTGATATATTCATACTGTAACCTGCATGACACCGCCCGTATGGGCGCTCAACCGAAAGGAGTGCGGTTCACCGAATGCCTGAAAATTTGAAAATCAAAAGTGCACTTGCACAACTGACGCTGAAGAACCGCGAAAACGCCTTCTCGCATCACAGCTACGACGAAGATATGCGCCAGTATGAATACGTCAAACGGGGCGATCTGCAAGCTGTTTCCGAAACCGACAAGATCTTTGAGGGTCCGACCACCGGAACACTCTCTCAAAATCCTGTGCGCAACTATCAGTATCTGTTCGTCGCATCGGTCACGCTCGCCTGCCGCTACTGCATCGAAGGCGGTATGGATTCCGAAACCGCCTTCAACCTGAGCGATCTGTATATCCAGCAGGTCGACAAGCTGAGCCGCGTGGAAGACATTTTTCATCTGCGCCGCGAAATGATGCGGGATTACACCGCGCGGATGCATGAGCTTCACCGTGAAAGGACGTACGCGCGCCCCGTGCTGCTCGCTCTTGACAGAATCGAAGAACAGCTTCATGAACCCCTGACGCTGGAGCGGCTGGCAAAGGAGCTCTCGCTCTCCCCCGCGTATCTCTCCACACTCTTCAAAAAAGAGGTCGGCGTTCCGCTTTCTACCTACATTCGTCAAAGACGGATTGACACCGCAAAGCTTCTTTTACAGTACACGGAATGCAGTTGTCTTGAAATCGCGGAATACCTCTGTTTTTCCTCGGAAAGCCACTTTTCCCGTGTGTTCCGCGAAATGGTCGGGCAAACGCCCCGGGCGTATCGAAACCTCACCTTTCATATTCACCTCGGCAACCCGGAATAAACAAAAATCGGTGCAGCTTCAACCGGCTGCACCGTTTTTGGTTTGCGCAAAAATTTGGATTTGGCGGGGCGGTCAGAGCGCGAGCTTCACAAGCGCCTTTGCCCACGCGAGCTGCGCGGGCACCGTTGTGTCGAGCAGCATTTTCACGGCGGAGACGTCCTGCGCGGTGCGCGCGCCGGTTTTCTCAAATACGCTGCCCGCCGCCTGCGTATCGCCCAGCGCGATGCCCGCCTGCGCGTGATCGCCGAGGGCGAAGTATTTTCCCACCGCCAGCGCGCCGACAGAGAAATCTCCGATGGCAACGGCCCCGCAGGAAATAATGCCGAGACTCACCGCTCCCGCCGCGCATACGCCGACGGAAAAGCAGCCCGCCGACAGAACGCCGAGCGCGAGCAGCCCGAAGGCCAGCAGCCCGAGCGAAAGCATCCCGAACGACACGACGCCCACGGACAGCATGCCGAGCGAAACAACCCCCTCGGCTCTCAGCCCGACCGCCACTACGCCGCGCGCATGAAGACCCACGGCAATAAAGCCCCGCGCGTTCCTGCCGATATGCCACAGCGGCATGCCGCGCACGGTCCGTTCGCTCTTCCTTTCCCGGGGATATACCCGGAAAAGCCCGCCGCCCGCGCCGTCCGGGCTTCGGCGGTCTTCCTCCGCCGCGTCTCCGAGCAGATAGTCCAGCGAACAGTCAAACAGCGCGCTGATGCGGATCAGCTTATCGGTTTCGGGATATGTCAGATTGCTCTCCCATTTGCTGATCGCCTGCCTGGAAACGCCCAGCACGCCCGCAAGCTGCTCCTGTGTATAATTGTTTTCTTTCCGCAGTTTCGATAATTTATCCCCCAAGGTCATTGTATGCCCTCCGTTCTGCACCGTTTGTTTGTGCCCATGATACCTCATCCGCCGCCCAAAGACCACCAACACGGGCGTTCCAAATGTAAACTACAGGTTGCATTCGCCCGTCCGGTGCGTTTTTCGCCTATAAAAGGGACTCCGGCTTCGCCTCGCGGCGGCGGAGCCGGACGTAATCCGCACAAAACAGCACGGCACACCGGACTTCTCCGTTTCCGGAACCTGTTCCGGTTATAGCACAGCGGCGGGCGTTTGTCAATGCAGATGAAAGAGAGAAGCAGCGCTTGCTGCGGCCCTTTCCGGTATGCTCAGCCCTCCGGGAACGCCATCGGCGTGAAGCCAAAGCTCGGGTGCTTGGCGTCGCTCAGCCTGATGCCGAACGTCGCGAAGTCGATTTCGCCGACAGTCTTGTCGCCGTCATACAGCGCGAGCAGGAACTGCGCCATCTGCGCAGCGGTGTGGAAGCGCGGGAATTTCCCCGTGTAGTCCACCGGCTCGTCGAGCGCGTTTGCGGTCTGCTCAAACTCGGTCTGTGTCGCGCCGGGCGCGAGCACCTTGGCGCGCAGCGGATACCCCGCAAGCTGCATTTCGTGGTCGATGGCCTCCGTCAGCGCGCTGACGAAAAACTTCGTCGCCGCATACATCGCGCAGCCCGGGAACAGCGTATAGCCCGCCGAGGACGCCACATTGATGAGCTGTGCACCCGGGCGATCCTTATAGTCGCGCACATAGAGCGACGACAGAATTGCGACCGCATCCATATTGGTGTGCAGCATTTCGAGCGTCTGCGGCAGCTCGGGGTTTGTGATGTCGCCCCGGTTGCCGCGCCCTGCGTTGTTCACCCACGTTTCGATGTCAAATCCGCGCAGGCTCTCATACAGCGCGACTGCGTCCTCGTCGACGGAAAGATCCGCCGCGCGCACGACAACCTCCACGTCGGGGTTGGCCGCAAGAATCTCCGCCCTGAGCTTTTCCAGCCGCTCGCGGCGGCGCGCCGTGACGATCACGTTTTTTCCCCGCGCCGCAAAGGCCTTCGCTGTTTCATAGCCGATGCCCGAGCTTGCGCCTGTGATAACCGTATACGTTCTGCTGTTCATGCTTTCTTCCTCCTTACGCCGCAAAGTGGCTGCCCCAGAGTCCCCAGAGCCACGTCACCTGCTTTTTGCTTTCCGCGTTTTTCCGCTTCGCCGCGGAAACTCGTTTTGCCCGGTAAAGCTTCTTTTCATCTGTACGGCTGAATACTTTTCTTTTCATGGTTTTTCCCCTTTCAAAACACACTTGACTTTTCTGCGTCTTTAGTGTAGCATTAAACTTGACTTTAAAGTCAAGGCTTTTCAAAAAATTTTTTTGAAACTTTCGGGAGGGGATTTGATGTCCTACACAATCAAGGAAGCTTCGGCACGCACCGGCATTCCCGCCACAACCCTGCGCTATTACGACAAGGAAGGACTTCTGCCGTTTATCGAGCGGCGCGAATCCGGCTACCGCCTGTTCTCGGACGGCGATATCATGATGCTGCGCGTCATTGAATGCCTGAAAAGCACCGGCATGTCCATCAAGGATATCCGGCAGTTTTCCGAGTGGGTGCAGCAGGGTGATGCTACGCTGCACCAGCGCTACGAAATGTTTCTGGAGCGCCGCCGTATTGTGGAGGCCCAGATGGAAGAGCTGCAGAAAACGCTCGACCTGATCGACCACAAATGCCGGTACTACGAAACGGCCATTGAGGCGGGAACGGAACGCATCCATCTGCCTGCGGGTGAGACGGACGGCCGCTTCCCCTGCGAAGAATGACAGGCAAAGCGCCCTGCGGTTTTTTCCGCAGAGCGCTTCTCTTTTTTACAGGCCGAGACAGACGCCGGCAATCATCACGGCGGTTACGGCGGCGGAAACCGCCATGCCGAGCACGGTCAGCGCCGTCATCTTTTTGCTGTGTACCCGCTTGTGCTGGTGCAGGAGCGAGAAGATGCCGACCATCCAGCCGAACACCGGCGGGAACGAGAGGTACGTCAGAAGAACTGCCCGAATCCAGTCCCGGTGCGCCTCCTCGCCTGCCGCCGTCAGCGTGACATCCGCCTGCTGGATCTCATCCTTCAGCAGATAATCGAGCGAGCAGCCGAACACCTTGCTGATGCGGATCAGCTTTTCGGTTTCCGGGTACGCGCTGTTCAGCTCCCATTTGGAAACCGACTGCCGCGAGACGCCGAGCAGCTCCGCGAACTGCTCCTGTGTGAGATTGTTTTCCTTTCGGATAACGGCTAGTTTTTCGCCCAGTGTCATAAAACATGACCTCCTTTTTCTTTGATGAAAAAAGCATACCGGAAAACCCGGGTAATTTCCACAAACCGCGCGTTGCGTTCTGCCAACCGCAGGGTGCGCGCAGGTTTCGGCGCTTTCCACGCTTGACAATACGTTTTGTATATGGTAAAATTTATCTGATTTTGGAAGGATAGGTTCTTGAGTCTTTTCAAAGCAATTGTTCTGGACCACTCCGTCAGGGAGTCAAGGCCATACGGACAGCCGGGTCCACTGCCGATTGGCGGCCTTTGTGCAGCCTTA
>JBJEOO010000217.1:0-1854 GCA_051880755.1 Hominenteromicrobium sp. | reverse complement strand
GAAAAGAGCAGTTTACAAAGTGTTCACAAAATGCTAGCATGGGTATATACGAAATGGGATTCGTTATGCTGGCGGTGAGGCTGTGCCTGTGAGGGCTCTTTCCGTGTGCGCAGGCGAACGCTTTCAAATCTTTATTCTGAAAGGGTGGTAGCAAAAATGAGTAAGGCGTCAGCTTTGGTTGATGTCAGAAAGAAAAGAGTGAATCCGCTCAAGGAGCTTTGGCAGAATAAGTTTCTGTATTTCCTCGCTCTGCCGGCGGTTGTGTACACCTTCATCTTTTCTTACCTCACATTGCCGTACATCGTTATTGCGTTTGAAAAGTTTAACTACAAAACCGGAATTTTCAGCCCGTTCGTCGGCTTGAAAAACTTTGAGTACTTTTTCAAGTCGAGCTGGGCGTGGACGGTTACGCGGAATACGCTGGTTATCAATATTCTCTTCCTCATTGTCGGTACGGTCTGCGCCGTTGCGCTGGCCATCGTGCTGAATGAGGTCAAAGCGAAGAAATTCCTGAAGGTTTCCCAGTCCATGATGCTTTTCCCGTATTTCATTTCCTGGGTTATTGTCAGCTACATGCTGCAGGGTATTCTCGGCACGGACACCGGTCTGATCAATAATATGATTGCCTCGAACGGCGGTGCGCGCATTCCGTTCTATTCGACGCCGGGCTACTGGTATCCGATTCTTCTGATTCTGAATATCTGGAAAAACACCGGCTACAACACGATTGTTTACCTCGCGGCCATCACCGGTATTGATGAGGGTCTTTATGAGGCAGCGTATATTGACGGTGCAACGCGCTTCAAGAGAATTATTTACATCACGCTTCCGCTGCTGACACCGACCATCTGCATCCTGACGCTGATGTCCGTCGGCCGCATCTTCTACGGTGACTTCGGCATGCTCTATGCAATCATCCGCGACAACAGCTCCCTGATGCCGATCGCAGAAGTTATCGATACATATGTCTACCGTACGTTCAAGAACACAGGCGACCCGAGTCTCTCGATGGCTATCGGTCTCTACCAGTCGATCGTCGGCTTCATTCTGGTCTTTACAGCCAACTGGATAGTCAGAAGGAAGTTCCCCGAAGGCGCATTGTTCTGATTCGGATCTAAGGAAAGGAGTTGCCCTATGAACAGCACGGTTATGTCGGCTCAGACCGCAGCACCAAGCAATAAAATCAAGCGGAGCGCGAGCGAAAACATCGGAACGTTCTTCATCTATTTGATTGTTTTCCTCTTTGCACTCTTGTGTATTCTTCCGTTTGTTCTCGTCATCATCGTTTCGTTTTCCAGTGAGAAATCCATCACCGTCAACGGCTATTCCTTCTGGCCTGCCGAATGGTCACTGGCAGCGTATAAGATGCTGTTCCTGCCGTCCTCTTCGGTTCCGCAGGCGTATCTTGTGACAACCATTTCAACGGTTTTCGGTACAATTGTGGCGTCGTTTATTACCTTCGGCGCCGGATACACATTGGCCAATCGTTCCTGCCGGTACAGAGACGGTCTTTCGCTGTATTTCTATGTCACCATGGTTTTCTCTGCGGGCCTTGTTCCGTGGTACATGATGTGTAAAGCGCTTGGCTGCTATGATAACATCTGGGCGTTGATCGTCCCCTCGCTGATGTTCAATCCCTTTAATATGTTCCTCGTGCGCAACTTTGTGCGCGGCATTCCGGCGGAGTTGAATGAATCAGCTAAAATCGACGGTGCCGGTGAGGTGCGTATCGCGTTCGTCATCTATTTCCCGCTCTGCATGCCGGTTCTGGCAACGATCGCGCTCTTCTATGCGATCGGTTATTGGAACAACTACTTCAACGCCGTTATGCTGGTCAACAACGAGGACTACTAC
>JBJEOO010000216.1:0-7883 GCA_051880755.1 Hominenteromicrobium sp. | reverse complement strand
AGGGAATCCTTCGCCCGGGAAATCTCGTTCAGCACGGTTTTCGGCGGCAGGTTCTTTTCGGAAACATCCAGCTCCTTCAGAATGCTTTTCATCATGCGGCGCGTATCATCCGTGTCATAAACCGTGAAATGGGAAGAATAGCCGAGACGGTCTCCGTCGCGGCGAAGGATGCGCGCACAGGTGGAGTGAAAAGTGGAAGCCCAGATCTCGTTTCCCGCGTCACCGAGCATCGCGCAGAGCCGGTCCTTCAGTTCGCCCGCCGCCTTGTTTGTAAAGGTGATCGCCATGATCTTCCACGGCAGGCAGGCCGAAACGCTCAGATGGCTTTTCGTCTCCTCGGGAAGCGGCTCGCTGTTCTCCACATACGCTTTGCAGGCCGCAAAATCCGCCTCCGTGAAATCCGACTGAACAAAGGTGCTATTATATGCGTCACCGTAGCGCAGAATATTGGCAATCCGGTTGATCAGCACCGTTGTCTTTCCGCTTCCGGCGCCCGCAAGAATCAGGTGCGGTCCGTTGACGGAAAATACCGCCTGCTTTTGCCGGTCGTTCATGCGTGCGAACTCTTTTTCAAGCACTGCGCGGCGAAGCGCAAGAATTTCTGATTTATCCATGAAATTAAGCTGCCTTTCGTTTTCTTTTCGGCTTCTATTTTACTATACCGCGCACAAAAGTGCAATCGAACACAAACAAAATCTTGAAATACTGCGTAAAACGGCGTATACTGTTTATGAAAACAAAAAGGAGTCGTTTTGAAAATGAGTATGAATACAGACAGCATGATGGAATGGGCACAGCAAGCGGAGCAATACGGACTGCCGGATTGGGAAAAGCTTCCCTCCATTCCGCTTTATATGGATCAGGTAATGATGTTCACCGGTGAAGCGCTGGCGCTTTTTGAGCGGGATGAAAATCAGAATCTTCTGACCAGCAGCATGATCAACAATTACGTCAAAAACGGGCTTGTCGAGCATCCCGTACACAAGAAGTATTCGCGGGAGCATCTTTCCAAGCTCATGATGACCAGCATGCTCAAGCAGGTGCTTTCCATTCAGGATATCTCTGTCCTGTTTTCCGGAAGCGAGGATTCCCGGACGCTGTATGCCGCTTTCGTTTCGGCGCAGGACAACGCGCTGCATGAAACGGCCGCTCAGATCCATCCGGAAGCGGACGAATCTGAGCTTCGCGCCATGGCGCTCCGGCTCGCTGCGGAGGCCAACGCCCGGCGCGCCGTTGCGGAGCGGATTCTGACGGCGCTTTCGGAAAAGAAGGAGAAAAAATCCGCGGAGAAATCCAGAAAATAAGAAACAACCGGCCTGCGCCGTGCATACTATGGTCTATCCCGAAGAAAGGATGGTTCTCTTATGTGCGGTTTTGCAGGCTTTTTTGATCGGGAAGAACCGTTGACGGATGAAAAATACCTGTGGATGGCGCTTGCGCGCCGGATGGCCGGACGCATCGCGCACCGCGGTCCGGACGACCGGGGCGTGCATGTATCCGCCTCCTGCGCCCTTGCGCACGTCCGGCTTGCGGTTATGGATCCCGCAAACGGCGCGCAGCCGATGACCTTCATGCAGGACGGCTTCTCCTATACAATCGCCTATAACGGCGAGATCTACAATGCGGACGAACTGCGCGATGAACTGCGCGGATACGGATACAGCTTTCAGACAAACTGTGACACGGAGGTTGTGCTCAAAAGCTATATGTGCTTCGGCGAGCCGTGTGCGGAAAAGCTGAACGGCATCTTCGCCTTTGCGGTCGACGACGAGCGGCTCGGCCGCGTTTTTTTGTGCCGTGACCGCTTTGGCGTAAAGCCGCTTTTTTATACCTTTTCGGGCAGCAGGCTTGTCTTTGCATCGGAAATCAAGGCGCTGTTTGAATACCCCGGCATACGGCCGGAGATCGGGCGCACCGGTATCTGCGAGGTTTTCGGCATCGGTCCCGCGCGCACACCCGGCTGCGGCGTCTTTGAAAACATACGGGAGATCCGTCCGGGACACTGCGCGCATTTTGATCGGGACGGCTTTTCCGAATACGCGTATTTTACACTCGAGGCGCGCCCGTATACGGATGATTACGACACCTCCGTCCGAACGGTACGCGAGCTGCTCGACGACATCGTGCAGCGGCAGCTTGTTTCGGATGTACCGCTGTGCACGTTCCTTTCGGGCGGTCTGGATTCCAGCATCATCACGGCGATTGCCGCAGAAAAGCGCCGCGCGCGGGGACAAAGCCTTCAGACCTATTCTTTTGAATACAGCGGCAACGAAGCCTACTTTGAGCCAAGCAGCTACCAGCCGGACCGCGATGAACCGTGGGCGGAAAAGGTTGCAGCACTGCTCGGCACGGAACATACGCAGCTTATCTGCGGCAGCGGCCGCCTTGCGGATTTTCTGACCGACGCGGTAATCGCGAAGGATCTTCCGGGTATGGCGGATATCGACGCCTCCCTCGTCTGTTTCTGCCGCGAAGTCAAGCGGAATCACGTTGTCGCCGTCTGCGGAGAATGTGCCGATGAGGTATTCGCGGGGTATCCGTGGTACCACCGGAAAAATCCCGAAGGCGTTTTCCCCTGGTCACCGGAGCTTTCCGTGCGCACCGCGCTGCTGAAGCCGGAGCTTGCGCATGCTGCCGGAATCGAAGCATATGCGCGGGAACGCTGTCAGGAAACGCTGGATGCCGTCCCGGTTCTGCGCGGCGAGTCAGCCGAAAACCGGAGGTTCCGGGAGCTTACCTACCTGAATCTTTATTGGTTTATGGCAACGCTGCTGGAAAGAAAGGACCGGTGCAGCATGTACAGCGGCCTTGAGGTGCGCGTGCCGTATGCCGATCACCGTCTGATTCAGTATGTATTCAATACGCCGCGCGATATCCGCGCACCGCACGGCGTTGTCAAAGGCCTTCTGCGTGATGCCGGCCGGGGACTGCTGCCGGACGACGTTCTGGACCGGAAGAAAAGCCCGTATCCGAAAACGCATAATCCGCATTACGAACAGATTCTGAAAAAACGGCTCTCGGATATTCTGTGCGATCCGGAGCAGCCGATCCACGCGCTGCTCTCCGAAGAAGCCGTACAGGGACTGCTGCACGAGACGTTTGATTACGGACACCCGTGGTTCGGGCAGCTGATGGCCGGGCCGCAGCTTCTCGCCTATCTCATCCAGATCAATATCTGGCTGAACCGGTACAAAATCCGGATCACCCTTTAGAGATACGGCGTGTCCTCCTCCTCAATGCGTGAAACGGCTGCGGTGACATGCAGGTCAAACACGGCTTCCGGCAGTCGTTCGGACCAGCTTTCTTCGATCTCCCGCCAGATCTCAGGTGTGTCCCGCTGCACCGCTTCGCCGAACCCCACCGCGTCGCATCCGCCTTCAAACACCGCTGCGGCAAGGTAAGCGGCGGCATCCTCCAGGACACAGGCCGCCAGCGCGCGTTCAAGGCGCGGAAACGCCTCGTTTTTCAGGCGGCGGTCTCCGGCGGATACAGAACTGATTTCACCCTCGATTTGCAGCACAATGTCAAATCGGGGGTTTTCTGCCGTTCCCGTAAAGCGGACGGTGCAGTCGGAATCCCGCACCGAGACGGAGACTTCGCCGCCCTCCGGGTCGGAAATCACGGCCTCTCCGGCCTGAAGTGCGCCGCGCAGAGCCAGCAGGCCGCGCGTCTCCTGCGACGTCAGTGTGCAGCGGAGCTTAAAGCCGTCAAGAATTGCGGTGCCCTCCGGCTTCGGCTCAGCCCCGCCGCTCAGAACCGGCAGAGATGCAGATATGCCCGCTCTGTATAGGCCGTTGATCAGATCGATCAGGTTGGCGTCGACTGACAGGCCGCTGTACGCCATGCTTTTGGAAAGGTCCGCAATCTGTGCGGTGGTCATCCCCGCGCCGTTCTCCTGAGACAGAATCTCTTCCGCCGTCGTTTCGGCAAGAAAAATCTTGACGGTCGGGCGGGAATCATAGTGCCGGACAAAAAAATCCACGCAGCCGTTCAGCCCCTCCTGCGCGCATTCCATGCCGAAAATCACCACTGTATTGTGGGAATACAGCGGCTTCTGACCGGTAAAAAAGGCCAGCTGATTCAGCGCTTCCGGCACCGTGCGTCCTTCTCCGGTCAGACAGGTTTCCGCACCGTTTTCATCGGCTTCGGCTGCGCGCACCGTCACACGGTAGCCCGTGTCGGTTCGATCCACCCCGATGGCGCTGATGAGAATCCGTTCATACAGCTCAGGTGCACAGCCTGAAACCGTCAGAACGGCAAACAAAACGGCAAAGCACAGACAGAGTTTCTTTTTCATCGCGATCCGCGCTCCTTTTTAAAGTGATCAATCAGCCAGACCAGCACCGGAAGCACGGCACCGGTCAGCACTGTAAGCGGCAGCAGATACGCCGTTCGGAACAGAATGCCCGCGCGTTTGGCGTCCGCCGTGATCCACAAAGACAGAACGACGCTGAGAACCGAAATACCGGCCAGCACCGCCGTACGGGCGCGCGGCCGCATGACCCGGGAAATACATTCGGATACGGCAAACAGCCCGCAGGCCATGCGGATGATCAGCGCCATCATGCACAGGCCGATAAACAGGGCATCCAGCCGCTGGATGCCCGCAATCTCCGCGATAGCCGAAAGCGTATACGCCGGGAAAATCTGGAGATAGGCATACTCGCCGAGACAGGACACGATGAAAAACAGCAGCAGCGCAAGAAACGCGGTGACGCCGCCGTTCCAAAGCGCAAAGCCCAGCTTTTTGTTTCCTTCTGCAAAGGGCATCAATACGGCAAATTCCGCAAGCGAGGTGCAGCGCGCCGCAAAAACGAAAAAGCCGCGCAGCGTCTGTCCGAAGCCGTCGTACAGCATCGGTTCCGTGTAATCCAAGCGGATATTCGGCGAAAGAGCGAGAAAAATCACGCCCATGCCGAGCAGAAAGAGCGTAAAAATGCAGAGGGACGCGCGGGAAATCGTTTCGATGCCCTTGACTGCGCCGTACAGCGCTATGGCTGCCAGTATGGCGGCCACCGACCATTTCGCCGCGGCCGGATCAATCGTATTGAGCACAAGCATCAGGAACAAGGAAAGGCTGAAGGTATTCATGATGACAAAATACAGTCCGTAGACTGCGGATACGCCGTACCCAAGCCCGCCAAGTCTGCGTTCGGCAATTGCCGGCAGGGATGCATCCGGATATTTGCGGTTCAGTGCAAACAGCGGCAGCACAAACAGAAAAAGCGCAGCAAAAAGCAGCAGCGAGGAAAAAATATTGTCGAGAAAGTTGCTGTCTCCCACGGTCTGCGCGTTCAGGGTGACGCTCACCACAATCCGCGATACGAACAGCATCAGATAAAACTGAAGCACGCTGATCTTGGTCGGCTGTTTCACAACCGCTTCTCCCCCTTTCCCGCGCCCGGCATGCTCTGTACCGGATGATTCTTTTTTGCCAGCGTTTTCCATCCGGCGCGCACCAGCACATCGCGCATGTCCTGAAGACGAAACGGTGCGACCGGGGCGAGAAACGGCACCTTGAAGCTGGTTTTTCCGCAGATGTTGAAGATCATGAAGGTCAGTCCGACCAGAATCCCCCAAACGCCCCACAGGCCGCCGACAACAATAAACACCAGACGGAGCACGGCCATCTGCTCGTACAGCTTCGGAATGACGTAGCCGGTAATGACCGTCATGGCGATTACCACAAGAGACGGCGCGCTCACCAGCCCGGCCGATACCGCCGTTTCGCCGATCACCAGGCCGCCCACGATGCTGACTGAGCCGCTCAGCGGTTTGGGGACGCGCAGTCCGGCCTCCCGCATCAGTTCATACATGAAATACAGCAGAATCGCTTCCAGCATCACCGGAAACGGCGTCTGGCTTTCCGCCGCAGCAATTTTGAGCAGAAGCGTTTCCGGCAGCAGCTCCGGGTTGTGCGCGGCGATGCCGACATACAGGCCCGGCAGAAAGATGGCCAGAAAGAAAGCCATATATTTGAGCCAGCGGATAAAAGTCGCGTAGAACGGCCGGTTTGCGTAATCGTCGGCCGTCTGGAAATTCTCGATGAAAAGGTACGGTACATAAACCGCTGTGGGCGTTCCGTCCACCAGAATACCGATACGCCCTTCGTGCAGCTTGCCGCACAGGGTATCCGGACGTTCCGTCAGGCCGACGCTCTCAAAGACGGACGGCCGCTCCAGATAGCTTGTCAGATAGCCCGCCGCAAGCAGATCTTTTAAATTGCATGCATCGAGCCGTTTTTTGACCTCGGCAAGAATATCCGGGTCCGCAGTTCCTTTCAGATAGCAAAGGGCTGCCGGCGTCCGGCTTTCCTCGCCGATGGTGACCTTTTCAAATTTCAGTGCCGGCGTCTTCATACGTCTGCGGACAAGCGAGATGTTGGTCTGGTATGTTTCCACAAAGCCCTCACGGGAGCCGCGCTGCATAACCTCGCCGTCCGGCTCGTCCACGCCGCGCTTTTCAAAGCCCTGCGTGCCGAAGGCCAGCGCATAGTCGCAGCCGTCGAGCATCAGCACCGAAAAGCCGTTCATCAGCCGGTCCAGAACATCCGGCACGGTATGCAGCGCCGTCTGCTCGACCGCACCCAGCACGTTTTCCCGAATATACGCCATCTTTGCGCGTCCGTCGGTCTGCGGCACAGCAGCGCGCATGATCGGATTCAGGATACCGAGCGTCACATGCTGCTTATTGACAAGGCCGTCCATTGCGAACAGCGCCGCAGACGTGCCGTTGATTTTGAATTCACGCAGAATATAATCCATTGCGTTCTCAAAAAGGCCGCTGATATATTCCGTATTTTCCGATAGCTTTTCCGAGATGTTCTCCATGGCGCACCGCCTTCCTTTCCGGTCAAAAAACACGACGCATGCCAGTAGAATTTGCCGGCGAACCGTATTTTATACACGGTTTGACCCATAATATTCCCGCAGAACGCGCAGAAAGGAAGGCGGAACATGTTCATCTCACTTGTACGCACCGTGATTCTGTACGCGGCCATTATTGCCGCCGTGCGCATCATGGGAAAACGGCAGATCAGCCAGCTTCAGACAAGCGAGCTTGTTGTGACCATGCTGATCTCCGATCTCGCCGTCATTCCGATGCAGGACAGCGGACAGCCGCTTTTCAGCGGGCTGATTCCGATCTTCGTGCTGATCGCGCTTGAGGTTTTTCTATCCGTGGTCATGCTGAAAAGTAGCCGCATCCGCCGCGTAATCTGCGGAAAACCGGTCGTCATCATTCAGGAGGGCCGCATTCTGCAGAAAAATATGAAGGAGCTGCGTATGAGCATTGAAGACCTTTTTGAACAGCTCCGACAGAAAGATGTTTTTTCCCTTGGTGACGTCGCTTATGCCATTGTGGAAACAAACGGCACGCTCAGCGTTGTCAAAAAGGCCGAGATCGATTATCTGCGCCCGGTGGACGCCGGCATCCGCCCCCGGGATGACGGGCTGGAAGTCGTCGTCATCAGTGACGGCCGGCTTTCTGAAGGCTCCATGCAGCTCTGCGGAAAAAACACAGCCTGGGTTCAGCGGGTTCTGCAAAAAGAAAAGACCCCGATGAACGAGGTCTTCATTCTCACCGTCAATTCTGCCGGCCGCTATACGCTGATCCGGAAGGAATCTGTCCGAAAGGAGCCGTAAACACATGAAACGCATCCTTGCAGCCGCCGTTCTCGCCGTATTCGCCTGCGCCGTATGCATGTACGGGCGCAGCATAACCGCCGCCCGTACGGCTGAAATCGTCGACGCCGTCGTTCAGATCGACGGGCATCTTTCCCAAGGGGAAAACGATACGGCGCTGGCGCTGAGCCGCCGGCTTCAGGCGGACTGGGAAGAAATGCACGGTCAGCTTTGTCTTTTCCTGCAGCATGAGCATCTGGA
>JBJEOO010000215.1:0-7956 GCA_051880755.1 Hominenteromicrobium sp. | reverse complement strand
AAATCAAAGTGCGCAGGTCGTGTCCGTCAAACGGGCCGTAATAATTGAAGCCCATATCCTGAAAAATTGTCGTGTTGAAAATATTTCTTTTGATCCGGTTTTTGATTTTCCGGACGCCGGAGGCCAAGGCCTCTCCGATCTTCGGCAGCCGGCACAGCGCCGCCTCAATGCTGTCCTTGGCGTTCAGATACCCCGGCTTTGCGCGCACATAAGACAGATAGCGCGCCATGGAGCCGACATTTCTGGAAATCGACATGGCGTTGTCATTCAGAATGACGATGAGGTTGCGGTTCAGCCGTCCCGCATTGTTCAGTCCTTCATAGGCCAGACCGCCCGTCAGGGCACCGTCGCCGATGACGGCAATAACATGTCCGGGATCACCCGCAAGCGATTTCGCAACCGAAAGTCCGAGCGCCGATGAAATGGACGCGCTGCTGTGACCTGTTGTGAACGGGTCACAATCGCTTTCCTCCCGGGACGGAAAGCCCGAAAGCCCGCCTTCACAACGCAGCGTGGAAAAGTCCGCTGCCCGGCCGGTCAGGAGCTTATGGGCATAGGATTGATGGCCGACATCCCAGACGATGCTGTCCTCCGGCAGTGTAAACACACGGTGCAGCGCGACCGTCAGCTCCACGACGCCGAGATTCGACGCGAGATGCCCGCCGTTATCCGCAACCGTATTGATAATCTGCTCTCTGATTTCCTCACAAAGCTCCGGAAGCTGGGAATCCGCAAGTTTTTTGATATCATTCGGAGCCTTGATACCACTGAGCAAGGTGCCCATTGTATCCCTCAATTCACGGACAGACCGTTCTGTAATTTTGCGGCACTCACCGCGTTCTTCATCAGCATGGCGATGGTCATCGGGCCGACGCCGCCGGGAACCGGCGTGATGTACGAGGCGACCGGTTCCACCGCGTCATAATCAACGTCGCCGCATAGCCTGCCGTTTTCGTCCCGGTTCATGCCGACGTCGATCACGACGGCGCCGGGCTTTACCATGTCCGCCGTAATGAACTTCGCTTTGCCGACCGCCGCGACAAGAATATCGGCACCGCGGCAGATCTCGGCAAGATTCGTTGTCTTGCTGTGGCAGATCGTTACCGTACCGTTGTTGTGCAGCAGAAGCATGGCCATCGGTTTGCCGACAATGTTGCTGCGCCCGACCACAACGCAGTTTTTGCCGCTGATTTCAACGCCGGTTGAGCGGATCAGCTCGATCACGCCGGCCGGCGTGCAGGGCAGGAAGGCAAAATCGCCGATCATGATTCTGCCGACATTGTACGCATGGAACGCATCGACGTCCTTATTGGGATCGATGTGCTCGACAACGAGTTTTTCATCGAGATGCTTCGGCAGCGGAGACTGCACAAGAATACCGTGTATCTTTTTATCCGCATTCAGCCGGGCAATCAGCGCGAGCAGCTCCTCCTGCGTAGTTTCCGCCGGGAGGACGTACTCTTCGGAATAGATGCCCGTTTCCGCACAGGCCTTTTTCTTGTTGTTGACATAGATTTTGGAGGCCGGGTCGTCGCCCACAAGCACCACGGCCATGCCGGGGCAGATTCCTTTTGCCTTGAGCGCCGCAGTCTCGCCGGCGACCTTCGCTTTGATTTCAGCCGCAACGGCCTTTCCGTCAATCCGCACTGCCATTGGTGTTTTCCTCACTTTCCGCTTTACCGTTCTCTTCGCTTTCCGCTTCGCCGGCTTCCGTTTCCCCGCTGTTTTTCGCTTTTTTCTGACGCACCTCAACCTGATTCGCCGCTTCTTCGGCGCTCATACCGCTGAGCAAAGTGCTTTCGGCGCTGCCGTCAAATTTTCCGTCCGGATTCTCATCGATGAGGATTCCGTTTGCCTCCATAACACGGCGGCTGCCGCATCCGCTGAGCCTGCGGCACTTCCGGAACACAATCAGCAGCACCATGGCCGCAAGCGCGGATACCGCCGCCAGAACCTGTGAAACACGCAGATCAATGCCCGGAAGCAGCAGGCTGTCCGTGCGCAGACCTTCGATAAAGAATCTTGTGACGCCGTACCAGACTATGTACAGCAGGAAGGTCTGTCCGTCATACTGACGCAGGTGGCGTGTGAACAAATGCAGCAGAATAAAGCCGACAAGACACAATAGCGATTCATACAGAAAGCACGGGTGCACATTGCCGACGACCTCCTCCGCCGTGCGGTCACTGTACATGCCCCACGGCAGGTCGGTTGCCGTTCCGAAAGCCTCCTGATTGACAAAATTGCCCCAGCGGCCGATGCACTGGCCGATCAGATAGCCGAGCGACGCGACATCCAATACGGCGAAAACCCGCATTTTGCGCCATTTTGCAACCAGCGCGCCGCAGAGCAGACCGCCGATGATGCCGCCGTAGATGCCGAGACCGCCTTCCTTGATGTTAAAGATTTCCATCGGATTCTGCAAATATTTGTCTCCCGGATAGAAAATCACATAATACAGGCGCGCGCCGATGATGCCGCCGATCAGACCGGCGATGACCGCGTCAAACAGGTGATCCTTATTGATCTTCATCTTTTTGCAGGACGAAAAGCCGTACAGGATCGCAAGCAGGAAGCCGATGCCGATCAGGATACCGTACCAGTAGATTTTGAAATCGCCGAACTGCAGGGCAACGGGGTTGATTTCCACCGAAATGCCCAGCTCCGGAAACTGAACAAGATGCGTCATAGTTTTTTCCTCTCTTTATGATCACTCGGCCGCTTCGTTTTCCGCGAGCGGATAGATAATGGAAACTGCCGTTTTTTCCTCGTCAAAAAGCGCCTGAATGCGTGCGTTGACATCCGCCGCGGTAACCTCCGGGAAGCACTCGATATACCGGAAAAGCTCCCGGCCGTTGAATTCCATGGACATGACGGCATTGGCAATGACATCCGGACTGTTAAGCCCGACCATATTGCCGCCGTACAGCGCCTTCGCACTGCGCCGCACTTCCGCCTCCGTAACGCCTTCGCGCTTCAGGCGGCGCATTTCCGCCCGGATGGCGTCGCAGACCGCATGCGGATCTCCGGATTCACCGCCGAACAGGAGCGCGCCGTAGCCCGTACCTTCAAAGTATTCGTAGCTGAAGGAGGCTTCGTTGATCAGCGATGCATCCAGCAGCCGGCGGAACAGCGGCGAGCTGTCGGAGGCCATAATATCGAGCAGGATTTCCGTAACCGCAAGATCCTTCTCCGTGCGGTGTTCCGACAAAACGGATTCCTTGATGCCGAACTCGAAAAGCGGGGACGCAACAGCCAGCCGTTCCTCCATCACCGGACGCACAACCGTATCCGGTTCGGGATCAAAAACGCGCCTGACCTGTACCGGTTCGCTCGGCTTCAGCATACGGTCACAGATTTCCAGCACCTCGCCGACCGCGCAATTGCCGCAGACGCAGAGTGCCATATTATTCAGATTATAAAACGTATTGTAGCATCGGTAGAGATGCTCCGGCGTGATCTGCGCAATGCTTTCCACCGTGCCCGCAATGTCGTCCTTGATCGGATGGCTGTGATACAGCGCGTGCAGAAGATTGAACAGAACGCGCCACTGCGGGTCGTCGTCGTACATTTTGATCTCCTGCCCGATGATGCCCTGCTCTTTTTCAACCGTCTGTGCCGTAAAATACGGGGACTGGACGAAATCCAGCAGAATTTCAAGCGCCTGATCCGCCTTTTCCGTGCAGGAATACAGATAGCGCGTTGTCTCAAAGGAGGTATACGCGTTTGCCGATGCACCGATTTTCGCAAAACGCATGAACGCGTCTCCGTCCTCGCTCTCAAAGAGCTTATGCTCGAGAAAATGCGCGATGCCGGCCGGCGTGACCTCGGCGGCGGACGCATCACTGCGCCGGAACGCCTTGTCGATCGAGCCGTAACGCGTGCCGAACAGCGCAAAGGTGCTGCGCATCTGTTCCTTGGGATATACAAAAACCGTCAGACCGGACGGATGCTTGATGCGCCAGTACCGGTCGCCGAGCAGTTTGCTCTCTCTGATCTCCATCGTATTCATTCAGCCGCGTCCTCTCCTTTCAGCTTGAAAACGGTATCGAGGGTGACGCGCCGGGCCGCCTCGACAATTTCATCCTTTGTCACCTGCATGATCGCTTCCGCACAGATCTCCGGCGTGCGCACGTCGTTCCGGAGCATACCGCCGAGCACCCAGCTTTCGATGGACGCTGCGGAATCCGCCACCGAACGGTAGCTGTTGCACATGGCGAGCTTTGCATGACGGATCTCATCCTCCGTGATATCGCCGGCCTGCATAGCGGCAAGCTCTTTCAGGACGGCTTCCTCCGTGCGGTCGAGGTTTGCGGCCTCAACACCGCTCTGCACAAAGATCACGTTTTTCGGCGTGTCGTGCTGCGCCGAGCAGTAATAGCAGAGACTCTGCTTCTCACGCACATTCATAAACAGCTTGGAGCTTGGCGTACCGCCGAGTATGACGGCCATCAGCTTCGTGATCAGGCGTTCTTCAGGCGAGGTGCCGACATGCAGACCCATAACGAGTTTCGACTGCGCAAGCGGCATCTCTTCCGTCACACGCTTCACCGCTTCAGGCGCCGGATGAAACGCCGTTTTGACGGAAACGGCCGAGCGCGTGCCGAGGCGCCCGAGCAGGCGCTCCGCAAAGCGGCTGTCCGCACCGTCGCCGATGGAAAACTGGCAGATCTGCGCATGCTGCACTGCATCCGCCCAAGCGGCTTTCACACCGGCTCTCGGCGCATCCAGCAGCGCCTGTCTCGTGCCGAAACGCGGAACGCCCGCCGGTTCCCCGGCAAACATAATCTCCACGCAGCGGTTTTTCGCATAAATGGATTTTTCGTTGAATTCGGAGTCGATGGTTTCAATCAGCTGGCGCTTTTCCTGCCGGAAGCCCTCCTCGGGGAACAGGCCGTCCTCATCGAGCAGCGGCGTAAACAGGATGCTTTCCAGAATTTCGGCCAGCTCATTCTGGATATCCTCCCCGCCGAATGCGTACCGGTTCGCAATGCCGGAAGCTGCAAGCGTCAGAATCTGATTGTCGCCGATGCGGCTGACACCGGCCTGAACGGACGCGCCGTACAGCTCTGCAAGCCGTCTGCCGAACTCCGTATAGTCAGGATACTCGCGTGTGGCCCGTGAAATAACGTTCGGCACAATGGCGCGGACTGCGGCTGTTTCAGCCGCTGCAAGCGGAAGCACAAGATGCACGGAAAGGCGTGCCGTCTTGAACTGCGGTGTGCTGTGCCAGAAGGACTGCAGACCGCAGTCTTCCCGGTTAAGAATTGGATTCATCATTGGAATCTGCCCTTCTGTATCGTAAAACTCATTGCAAGCATATCTGCATAAATATGCTATTTTACAGGGTATTATACCACAGGCCGCTTCATTTTAAAAGACAAAGTGTGCTGAATTCAATAAAAATTTGCAATTGTGCGTCCGGTGTCCGCCGTGTAAAGCGGTTTTCCTTTCCGGAAAAAGCCTGTAAAGCCGCATTCCCTGACAAAAAGCAGCAGGAGACCGTCGGAACAGTCTCCTGCTTTCATTGGATAAATCAAATCAGAATATTCAGAGAATCACCGTATTGACGGATTCGCGGAGCACCCAAAGCGCCGCGGTCTTGCCGTCAATTTCAAGATTCAACCCGGAATCAAACGTCTCCGTATTGGAAACCGTGACAACGGTTGTGCCGTCCGGATTCCGGAAAGCCGCGACGGCAAAATTATTCGGAACCGCCGAGCAATCCACCACAAGACGCTTTGCACCGCGCTGAATGTATTTTGAGAAGTGGACGAGCGCTTTGTACTCGTCGGAAGGTGTAATCCGTTTGCCGTCCCGGCTGATTTCCACTGCGCCGCGCGCTGCAAACGGGCCGATATTCGGGTAGCCGAATTCATCGAGCGCCAGATTCCACAGCGTGATGGACTGAATGCCGTTTTCGAGCGCCGAAATATAGCTTTTCCCGTAATGGCCGAGGTTTAGCTTCGGGCGCGGGCCGTTGATCGAGTAGCCGAGCATATTGGGAATGCAGACGCCTTCCGTCCAATGGTTTTCGCATTCCGGATGACGCGCTCTGAAATAGCCGGCCTGCTGCGCATAGCCTTCATACGGATGCCAGGCGATGCCGGCACAGGCCGCTTTGGTTTCGGGGTCATCCATCTGGAAAACCGCGCGATGCCACATAACAAAATTGTGATCGATCAGCCAGATTTTCACATCCCGGAATTCTTCATGCTCATCCAGCAGGCGGCGCAGCTTTTTGGCAAACTTCATCTCCGTCTCCGGATGCCAGAGGCACGCGGGCATCCGGCTGCTCTGGTCGGTTTCCGATTCGTTCTGCGGGGTGAGCGCCTGAATTTTTATGCCGTTTTTCAGGTAATGCTGCAGAAACTTGAGGTAATAGAGCGCATAGGCATCAAGATATCTGTCCAGCATCCAGCCGCCCTGCATCGCCTTGGAGCTTTTCATCCAGCCCGGCGGAGACCACGGAGAAGAAAACAGATAAAGCTCGGGATTCTCCGCCATCGCTTCCTTCACGACCGGAATGATGTCCCGGTCATCGTGGGATGCATCGAAATGCTCCATGTTCATGTCCTCGGCCACCGGCGCAAAGTGATATTCCTCGCCCGCATAATCGCTTGAGCCGACGCAAAGCCGCGTCACCGAGAAATTGCTTTCTTCCGGGGCATACACTTCATGCAGCAGCTTCCTGCGGTCCTCGGCAGACAGACGGTTCAGCATAATGCATGCGGCGTCCGTCAATGCGGCGCCGAAGCCCAGAATCTCCTGATCCGTCTCCTGCGTGATCTTCGCCACCGGGCCGCGCGCCTGCTCCACATACTGTACTTCCCGGGCTTTGAGCGTACAGCCTGGATTTGTTGTCACCATTTTCATCATACAATCCTCCGGTTCAGATAAATCGCTTTCCAAATCATAAGCGCACTCTGACTATACCACCCGGCATTCGGAAAAGTCAACTCATACAGAAAAGAACTTAAATTATTCCGGAAAATCGTATCATTTTACGGATTGTAGGCGGTTTCAAACTGGTCAATTGTGTCATAAACCGTTACGGACAGACCGGTTTCATCATATCGCCTCCGATACCGGCGTATCACATCGTCAAAGGAATGGGCGGTTTTCTTCAGATCCGCGGGGTCAAAGCCCGCCAGAGCGTCGCAGCGCGGAAGATCATACGCCTCAGATAATTCATCGAAAAAATTCTGCAGACTGCCGAGCGCCCACAGCGTGGCGTGCGGATTGTCGTGTTCTGCCGCTTCATACAGCTTTCCCCGGTAATTGGAAACCATTTCTTCAAGTGTGCCGCGCAGATCGCCGGCAGCGGCTTTGGGCTTCGGCTCCTGCACAGACCGGCGAACCCGGGCAAAGCATTCGTCCGCAGCGCACAGCAGCCCGGTAGCCGCACGGCGCATTTCCTGCGTATCTTTTGCCCGGGCCAGCCGGTCCGCAAGCGCTTCAAAATGCTCCGGAACAAAGCGCATCGCCGCAAACTCCTCAAACACGCGCTTCACACCGAGATGAAAATACCGCTTGTTCAGCAGACAGACCGCATTTTCCAGCGCATACAGCAGTTCCGCGCTGTACGCTCGGCATTGAGAAAGCGCCGCGCAGCGCATCAATCCGGCATACGCACGTTCCGCTTTTCCGAATTCCTGCTCTGCGCGCGGTAAATCTGCGGCACAGATGGGCTGCTCCAGAATGCGGCGCACCTGTTCCCGCAGCGTCTCAAGCCGCGCACGGTCGGCTTCATGCGGACAGTAAACAATCCGGGCATCCATCAGCTTGGCAATATGCGGCGACGTGTATGCGGCGTCCGCTTCGAGACCTTCCTAGGTCGTGCAGTACAGGTCAAATCCGACGCCATCGAGCAGGAAGCCGCTTGAAAGTCTCCAGCCTCGGTCGTCGTTGATGAGAATCATCAGGTCGAGATCTGACTTTGCGTGGCAGTCTCCG
>JBJEOO010000214.1:0-8040 GCA_051880755.1 Hominenteromicrobium sp. | reverse complement strand
CACACCGGAGAAGATCAAGATGGGGCAGGAGGCGGATGCCATCTGGCGCGAGGAGATCGCGAAAGCCGGCCTCGATAAGAGCATCAGCCAGTATTACGCCGCGCTCACCAATATGCGCAGTGTCGGCGTTATGGGCGACGAGCGCACCTACGACTACGCGGTCGCGCTGCGCGCCGTCACCACGACCGACTTCATGACGGCCGAATCCGCCGAGATTCCGTGGAGCGTTCTCCAGACCGTCACCAGCCGCATCGTCAACGAGGTCAAGCACATCAACCGCGTCCTCTACGACTGCACCGGCAAGCCCCCGGCAACGATCGAATTTGAATAAACACACTCCGGCAAGCGCTGCCGGTATTCGGAACTTTTTGTAGCACAAAAAGAGCTGACTGATTTTACGATCAGTCAGCTCTTTTGCTGTGTCTTTTGATATCCGTTTATTCCACCGTAACGCGGACGGTTTCGACATGCGCGCTGTCGGGACCGATCATGACGTCAAACTCGCCCGGCTCGAACACCACGTTGAGCTCTTCATCGGGGAAGGAAAGCTGCTCCTTGGTGACGCGGAAGGTGACGGTTTTCTCCTCGCCGGGCTGAAGCTCGATCTGCTCAAAGCCCTTCAGTTCTTTGACGGGACGCACCACGCTGCCGACGACGTCGTTCACATAAAGCTGAACGGTTTCCTTGCCGGCGCGGGAGGAAACATTCTTCACCGTGACCTGCGCGCGGATTTCCTCGCCGCCGGTGACGGTGATGGGGGAATAGGCAAACTCGGAATAGGAAAGTCCGAAGCCGAAGGGGAACAGCGGCTCGTTGGGGCAGTCCAGATAGCGGGACTTATAGAATTCCGGGTCGTCCGGGCCGCACATCGGACGGCCGGTACGGTAATGGTTGTAGTAAATGGGGCACTGGCCGAGCGCACGGGGGAAGGTGAGCGCAACGCGTGCGGAGGGGTTTACGTCGCCGAAAAGCACATCGGCCACGCATTTTGCCATCTCCGTTCCGAGATACCATGCCTGCACCACGGCGTCGCAGTAAGGCAGTACATCGGTCAGAATCAGCGGACGGCCGCTGAGCACAACGGCGATGACCGTCTTGCCGGCTTCCTTCAGGCGGCGGATCAGCTTTTCCTGATTGGGCGACATGCGCGGGTCAACCTTGCTGGCCGCCTCGCCGGTATCCGAACCGTTTTCACCTACGCAGACAACGACTGTGTCGCAGTCGGCGAGCGCAGCAAGCGCCTCTTCCGTCCGGTCCGGTACGTCCCGTACGCCGGTGGTCAGCGAGGGCAGCTCGTCGGTCATGCCGCAGGGAATAGAGGAAACGCCCATTCTGGCACAGAACGCGCTGTAAATGCTGGAAACGCCGTCGGGGTTGGTCATGGCCCATCCGCCCAGCAGATTCTGCACACAGGCAAAGGGGCCGGCAAGGCCGATCTTTCCGCTGCTCAAAGGCAGTGCATTGCCTTCGTTTTTCAGCAGAATGATGCACTGTCCGCCGATACGGCGGGTGGCCTCCAGATGCTCCGGACACAGGAGCAGAGCCTTTTCCTTTTCTTCGTCCGCGTCCTTGTAGGGATTTTCAAAAAGCCCAAGCTCGTTTTTCAGGCGCAGAATGCGATATACGGCTTCGTCAATCAGCTTTTCATCCAGCTTGCCTTCGGCAACCAGACGCTCGGCGTTCTGGTAGAAGTGGCTGGAGGTCATTTCAATGTCGGTGCCGGCTTCGATGGCGCGGCGCGCCGCTTCAGCGCCGTCGCGGCAGGTGCCGTGGCTGAGGGTTTCGTCTACCGAGCTGTAATCGGTGATGGTGACGCCGTCAAAGCCCCACTCGTCGCGGAGAATACGGCGCTGCAGCTTTTTGTTCAGCACGGCGGGAATGCGCTCGTAAACGTTGAAGGAGGACATCACCATCTTGACGCCGGCCTTCACCGCCGCCTGATAGGCGGAAAGGTAAAATTCGCGCAGGATTCCTTCGGAAATATCGACCGTGTTGTAATCGCGGCCGGCTTCGGCGGCGCCGTAGGCTGCGAAATGCTTGACGCAGGCCGCCAGCTTGCCCTCCGCTTTCGGATCCTCACCCTGGAAGCCGCGCACGGTGGCCTCCGTGATTTTCGCGTTCAGATAGGGGTCTTCACCGGGGGATTCCATGACGCGTCCCCAGCGCGGGTCGCGCACAAGGTCGGCCATCGGGGCGAAGGTAACCTGTACGCCGGCTGCGGAGGCTTCCTTCGCGGCGACGGAAGCGGCTTCCTCGGCCAAGGCCGGGTTGAAGCTGCAGGACAGGGCGTGCGGAATGGGGAAAATGGTGCGGTAGCCGTGGACGACATCCGCCATGATCAGCATGGGAATGTGGAGCCGGTCCTCCTGCATATGCTTGTCCTGCATACGCTTGACACGCTGCGCACCGGTGCCGTTCAGGGTGGAGCCCATGCGGGCGATGTCCTCCTGCGTCAGATTCAGCGCCTTCAGCGGGCCGGTGATGTCGTACTGCTGATCGGTATCAAAAAAGTCAGGCGTAAGCTGGGTCATCTGGCCCAGCTTTTCCTGCAGGGTCATGCTGTGCAGCAGATCCAGAAGCTGTTCGTTGGTCATATTGTTTCTCCTTTCTGAGCGTAGGGGTTATTCCGGCAGGCAGATGTCCAGAACGCCGCCGAAATCATCTTTCTTCAGGGTGCAGCCTCTGGAGCAGTCCGGCGCGGCGGAGGAAATCTCGGCGCCGTCCTTTTCCACGCGGATACGGTCGCCGCCGAAGCGGTAGACAAAGCGGGCGGTTCTGCCGAACAGAGTGATTTCCGCCTCCAGACCATCCAGCTTTTTCGGAAGCACAGGGTCCAGCACGATGCCGTCGCCCATAATCCGGATGCCCAGAATATGGGAGACGAGCTGGTTCGTGTAGATACCCGGGCCGCTGGAATACAGGCGCCAGCCGCCCTTGACGTCGATGCTGCCGTCGCGCAGTTTGTCGAAATCGCGGCTGTACTCATACCGGTCGCGGAAGCAGCCTTCGGAGGAACTGAAGTACAGATTGCTCTGGCGCGGAAGCGCGTTTTTAACGACGTCGGAAATCTTGATGGGATTGATTACAAAGAGGGACTGCCATGCGCGGTCGGCGAGACCGGCCTTGGCGCAGGCTTCGATATAGCGGATATGGGCATGCACATACTGCAGGCTGATCTCGCGGCCGACATTGGCCGCCTGCTCTGCGCGCTGGAAAAGGTGGCTAACGCCGCCGTCATAAGCGACCGGCCGATCCATCAGGCGCACGCCGTCCGGATGGAGCAGATGCTCGTCAATCAGCGCCATGTTCGCTGCGGCCTGCTTCTCATCCACCATTTCGGCGATAATGCTGCGGGTCTGCGGCAGCAGCCGGTAATGCACACCCGTGTTTTCGTCTCTGGGATGGAGCATCATCCGGATCTCACCGTTTTCATAAAGACCGAAGCCGGCGATCACGCCGTCCTGAATCAGCTTTTCGTTGAAATCCTTTTTCATCCGCTCGGAAAGCTCAAGCAGATGCGCAGAGAACTGCGGGTCGGCAGGCTCCAATACGCAGGAGAGGGCATGGAAGGTCTGATAGGCGAGCGCCACGGTCCAGGCGCTGATCAGCTTTTCCTTGGTGGCCGGGTCGGCAGGCTGCAGGGTATCGTCCCAGTCGCCGCCGGCATAGGAGACCAGCGCGGTGTCACCGACCAGACGGGTCGTCTCCACCAGATTTACAGCGGCCTTCACATGATTCAGCAGGGAGGCTTTTTCCTCTCCCGGCAGGTTGGTGTCGTATTCGGTGTAGGGCAGTACCTCCTGCAGCACCGCCAGATCGCCGGTGCGGGCGAGGTAATCGCTCAGGGCCTTCAAAGGCCAGAACACCACGTCGCCGTGGCATTCGCCGGCGGAATAGGGATAGCCGTCAAACATGAACCACTGGGGCCATTCCCGGTTCTGCCGGAACTGATGCGAGAAGATCCGGCAGAGCACGTCGCGGGCGAGATCAAAATGGCCGAGGGCGAGGAAATACTCCATAGGCCCCTGACAGACGTCGCGCGTGCCCCAGGCTGCGCCGCCGGGCTGTTCGATGCCGTGCGGCGAAGCAAAATGAATCATGGCGTTGTGCGTATACCACCACAGGGTTTCGTTGAGCTTTTCGACCTCTTCGCTGTCCGGGAGGTCAAGATGCAGGCCGCGGGTGAGATGGCGGAAAGCATTTTCCGCCTTTTCTTTTTCTTCCGGGAACGCGTAGGCCGCTTTTTCGGGTGCTTCGCCGTACAGGCAGCCCTGCAGCGTAAAGCGGGCCTGACTGCGTCCGCTGACGGACAGCGTAAAGAGCGTGCCGTTTCTGGAACAGCCGTCGGGGAAGAAGGCGCGGTCGTCTCCGAAGTGCCAGCCCTCGCCCTCGGGAATCAGGCGGTAGCACAGGTCGGGATAAACGGCCGCGACCGGCTCGGCCTTTTCGCCGTCGAAGGTGAGCACGCCGTTTTCCTCCGTCCATGTGACGGGCGCTTCGTATTCGTTGCTGCCGAACAGGAGCTGAGCGGTGAAGCAGAGGTCATAAGCACGGCCGTTGCGGCTCTCCGCCTCAAGAACCATAGCGGGTGCGTCAGCCGCCGTGAACACGGTGACCGTCAGTATATCGTCCTCGAGCGCATAGTACCACTTCGCGTAGGATACGCCCATCTCGAAGGCGGCGGGCATTGTCAGCAGATGGTAAAGGCCGTCCCTGCGCAGGTAAAGGCGCAGGCCGGAGTTGTGCAGCAGATTGAGCGGATTGCGCACGGTGGAGATCAGCTTATGTGAATTGGTGTTTCCGACAATCACCTGGCTCATAAAGACGCCGCACATGTGCGCCGTGGAGGCCATCACGCGGAAATCGACCTTTTCCGGGTTTACGGGGTTGATGTGGATGACGGCATGGGGGCGTTCACAGATCCGCTCCTTTTCCTGCAGCACCACATGGGTATGGCTGCCGCAGAAGAAGGAGAGCAGACGGCCGTCTTTCTTTTCCTCCAGCCTGCGGTCGGAAAACAGAGCTTCAATCTCCGTTTCCGTCAGCGTGCGGGAAACGATTTCCCGGCCGATGCAGGGGCGCACGGGCGTCAGGCTGCCCTGTGCCTCCGGCAGCGCAGCGGCGGCTGCGGCCAGCCTGCGCTTTTCATCCTCAAGCTCCGGTGCGCGCACGGCGTCCGGATGATCGGGCAGAAAGATGCCGTAAAACGCCATTTCCGCCGTGCCGTCCAATGTGAACGGTTCGCTCTGCAGGCCCGTATAGGAAAGCTCATACTGCAGATTCACGTCGGGCAGGTCGCCGGAAAGAGCGGGGTACGCTTCACCGCACTTGCTGCCCAGACCGAAGAACTGGGTGCCGTCGGTGGAATAATGCTGAACCCGGCCGATGCACATGCCCTGCTGCAGATAGGGGTGGCCGCAGCTGCTGCCCATATTCTGGCGTGAGCAGATCATATATCCGTTTTCGTTCCGGAACACGGTGTGGCCGAGATACTGGGCCATATACAGCTCATTGGTCAGCACGCCGCCCTCGTCGCCCATGCCGATATCCTGCCCGTAGAGCAGGTCGCAGACCTGTCCGCAGCCGTGCAGGCGCACATCCCAGAGCCATTTGCCTTCCTCAGCCAGAACGAAGGTGACCTGCCAGGAAACAGACGCTTCACAGCCGGTGTAGATTACGCGGTCTGCCTCAAAGGAAACGCGGCTTTCGGAGCGGATACCCAGCAGCGGAATGACGCGGAGTCCGTCCGCTTCATGAATCCGCAGCCAGATGTTATTGATGCTGCCGTCCATGGGGTTTCCGCGAAGCCCGTTCAGCATGCATCCGGAAGAAAGGGCATAAAACAGATCGCCGGATTCCAGAAAAGCAAAGACGGTACTTCCTTTTTCCAGCCGTCGGCTGGGTGTCATCGGTTCCATTTTCATTTTCTGGTTCATTCAATTACCTCCTCTTTTTCCAGCGTCAGCACGATTTCCGGTGTGACGCGGGCATCTTTTTCTATGTGAATGACGGTTTTACCCGATTCAGAACAGACGGTAACGCCGGGCTGGGGGCGCAGCTTTCTGGCGGTGTTCAGAATAATGGTGTCGGATTTCTGTGTCAGCCCGAAGTGCAGCGCGTCCGGTTCCTCGCCCAGAAATTCGGCGGTGGAAAGCTCAATCTCACCGCAGCCGATCTCCACATGTCTGGGCAGCAGCATCCCGCGCTTTTCCGTCAGGAACAGGGCGGGGAAGACGATTTCGCCGTCCACGGAAATGTCCACGGTTTTCTCCTGCGCGTCGAGATTGAGAATGACAAAGAATTCCTGCCCGTCCTCGCTGCAGGAACGGGAGACATATACGCCGCCGCGCGTCTCGTTGTGTGCAACGGCAGGCGTGACGCCCAGAAAATCCAGCGCTTTCCGCCAGAAATCCTGCTGGGCGGGATAATCACAGGTTACGGCAAGAACGCGTCCGCGGCCGACGGTCCGGCCGAAGGCGCACATTCCGTCCGGCTCTCCCACGGTAGAAAGCCACTGGCAGCCGTTTTTCGCAAAGTTCTGCGCGCGCGTGCCGGGCAGGTCGGTCACAAGGCCGCCGCAGGGGCCGACGCCGCGGAACGAGATAAAATGCCGGGGCATGTTTTCTTCTTCATAGACCGGGTCGGAAAGGCCCAGCCCGTCGCAGAGCACGGTGCACGGCGCGCCTTCCAGATCAAAGCGCGGCAGCTCTCCGTACATCAGCAGCCGGCCGCCCTGCTCCGCGAAATGAAGCAGCTTTTCCTGCGTCTCTTTGGCCATGTAGCGTGCGGAGAGCAGAAATACGGCCTTGCCGGTCTGCTCCAGAGCCTCGTGAATCTCCATGCCGGAGAAGCGGCAGCCTGTGCCCAGAATGCCGCATGCTGCGGCGTCGATGGCCCCGGCACACCGCAGCCTGCGCAGATTGTCCTGTATCGTTTTGATGGCGCTGCCCATCGGGTCGCAAAGCTCGGTGAGAAAATAATCCGGCAGATACGCCATGATCAGATCGTCGCACTTCTGGGCGGCGGAAGCCGTCAGCGGCGCCAGCGCATGAATGGCGCGGGCTGCGCGGCTGATGGGCGCAAACGCGTAGTTGCGGCTGCCGTCCGGCTGAACGGGCGCATTAAGGCCGTGAAGCTGCCCGGTAAACGCCATGCGGTCGTCGCCGTCGCCGCGCGGATAGCGCAGGGGATAGTTTTCACCGCCGGAAAATACATAAAAGCTGATCATGCGTGCGTTTTGAGACAAACACAGCAGAAGCTGGTGTGCAGGGGCGGTCGGATGATCGCGCATGCCGTCCAGCGAGCAGTACGGTCCGTCACTGCACTGGAACTCGATGGAGGTCAGCGGGCGGCCGCCGTGATTCATGGCGTCGGTAACGGTGTTGCAGACGTACATATCCTGATAATTGCCCGCTTTGGGTTCGCCGAGGTAGACGTCGGTTCCGCTGATGATGTCGCCGCACTGATTGTACGCTTTGTAGAGCTGGCTGACGCCTAGCGGAAAATCAAAAATACGGCCTGAACCGGTGCCGTGAATATTCAGAAAGAAGGGGACGCCCTGAACGCCGCATTCCACGGCGAAGCCCCGGAGCACGGAGACATACTCCGCATAATAATCCCGCAGAAAACGGCCGAAATCAAAATGGAACGCAACCTCCCATTCCGCCTCCGGATTCCGGAAACGCTGAAAAACGGCAGGCGCGGCGGAAATGTCGAAGGGATACCGCCCGCGCAGCGCATCGGAGGAATAGGTTTTCTGCAGCCATGCGGAAAAGCGGCGCAGAACACTGTCGTTCATGACCGGGAAATTCGTCACCCAGTTGAGCATGCCGATTTCATTGTCCAGCTGCACGCCGATGATATTGCCGCCGTTGCTCTGCAGGCGCGGCACGATGATCTTCATAACCGCCCGGTACCAGCTGCGGCAGGCGCTCAGATAGCCTTCATGGAGATAATCCAGCGTGTTGCAGACGCGCGTCTCATTGTGAAAGCTTACGGGCAGCGCGTCCGGATATTTCTCCGATACCCAGTAGGGGATGC
>JBJEOO010000213.1:0-1892 GCA_051880755.1 Hominenteromicrobium sp. | reverse complement strand
CAGGAAAGTATTTTCGCGCCGCGAAGCACGCCGGCCGAGCGGCCGATCTTATCCTGCACCGAAATATTCTTGGCCAGCGTTTTGCGCGCTTTGCGCTCTTCCTGAATCAGCTGCATGGTGATGTTCTGAAGATTCTCGATGGCCTCGCCTTCGCTCAGGCCCAGTGTGATCTGGTTGGAAAGCTGATACATCGCGCCGGTGACATTGGAGCCTTCGCCGTACGTACCGCGGATCACAAGGCCGAGCTTGGAAAGATTTGCGGAAATTCTGGCCATTGCGCCGCTTTCCGTGAGCGCCGGAAGATGCAGCATGACGGACGCACGCATGCCGGTGCCGAGATTCGTCGGGCACTGCGTCAGATAGCCAAGCTCCGGGTCAAACGCAAAGCGGAGCGATTCGTTCAGGAGCGTGTCAACCCGGTCGGCTGTTTCGGCCGTTTCGCTGAGTGCAAGCCCTTCATGGAGAATCTGAATGCGCACGTGATCCTCTTCATTCACCATAATGGATATGCTTTCATCTTTTGAAATCAATATTCCGCGGCCTTTTGAGTTTGCAATAAATTCCGGGCTTACAATATGCCGCTCTACCAGAGAAACGGCCTGCTCACTGCTGAGGTCATCCATAGCAAGGAATGTGAAATCCGCTGCAATCGCGCTGTTGCTGTTGAGCAGCGCATCGCGCACGCGGCGCTCGACATTTGTTTTCTGATCCGGCGTCATGCGGTTTGGAAACGGAATTTCCGCGAGATTTCTCGCAAGGCGGACGCGCGTGCTGATCACGATGTCGCTCTCCGCGCCGGCTTTTTCATACCATTTTCTGTTCTCATTAGCCATTGTCTTTCTCTCCCTTCTCCATCTCCCGGATCTCATCGCGCAGCACGGCGGCACGCTCAAAGTCCTGCGCGTCGATGGCGGCTTTCAGTGCCGCACGTTTTTCTTCGAGCGGAGACTGCTCAACGACGGCGATCTTTCCGGCCGGCTCCACAATGCGCAGCGCGCTGGTGCCGGGCACCTTGCCCTTATGCTTTGCCGTACCGTGGATGCGGTGAATGGTCGGAAGCAGTCGGTCATGGAATACCTTGTAGCATTCCGCACAGCCGATCTTTCCGCTTTCCGTGATCTCCGCAAAGGAAGCGCCGCATTTCGGGCAACGCAGCGCCGTGCCGCGCGCCGACGGCGTGCCGATGAAGCCGCCGAGCAAATTGCCGAAGTCGAAATTCATATCCTTAAAGAAATTGGTATAGCCCTTCTCCCGTGCACACTCGCTGCAGAGATCGTACTCCGTGAGCGTACCGTTCACAATGGTTTTAATATGGGTGGTTGCCGGGTTTTTCCCGCAGTTCTGACACATCATCATGAATTACCTGCCTTTCAAAAATCTGCCAATACCTTATGTGTCCAAAACGAGCAGCATGTTCTTAAAAAGCGATGCCCGCAGCGCATCTCTGCATTCCTTCGGCGCCGGCGCCAGAGAAGAATCCGCAAGTGCCGCTGCCATCAGCCGTGCATCCGATTCCGTCGTCACCCCGGTTTCCACCAGATTGCGCAGTATCGCGCGCATGGAGGCGGCATCCAGACTCTGGCCGACGGAGTTGACAAGGTGCATAATCATATCGGATTTTGTCATGCTCCGCCGAATGATGCGGATATATCCGCCGCCGCCGCGCCGGCTTTCCACTATATACCCCTGTTCCGGCGTAAACCGGGAGGTAATCACATAGTTGATCTGGCTTGGAACACAGCCCAGCGCATTGGCAAGCTCGTTGCGCTGTATTTCCGCTATGCCGTTTTCTTCATTCAGCATCTGCAGAATATAATTGGCAACGCTGTCGCTGATTCGCATCCTTTCCATCTCCTTTTTGTCTTTGACTTTCTTTGACTTTTATTATATTC
>JBJEOO010000212.1:0-8080 GCA_051880755.1 Hominenteromicrobium sp. | reverse complement strand
GGCAGCCGCACGCCGAGCATCGGCAGCGCGGAATCCCTGTTGAGCGAAAAGGAAAATTCGCGGTATTGCTCGTCGTGGTTCAAAAGTAATTCCGCTTTGACTGCATCCAAATGCATGCAAATCCCCCTTTCAGCCAAACAGCAGCTTGAGCCGTTCGGCGGCAAAGGCCGGGTCGCTGTGGAGGGCGTCGAGCATATCCTCCATATTCTCCGCGCTGTATTCCACCTGCTTGGAGTAGTCCTTTGTGCAGACAATGCGGTCCCACGGCGTAAACGCGCCGGTATCGCGCAGGCATTTCGTATTCATCAGGCAGATGAACCAGACACTCACCGCGCAGAAAAAGACGCGCGCCGCGAGACGGCCGTCCAGCGCACCGCGCGCGAAATGGCGGTACAGAAAATAAACCAGCAGATTTTCGTAGCCGCCGTCCAGATCGTCGAGATTGACGGCAAGCGACGTATCGCCCAGCAGGTGAACGTAATCCGGCCAGGTTTCGTCATACGGCTCCAGTGTTTCCATCACCTGCAGAAGTGCTTCGCGAACATCGGGCAGCGGCTCGTCTGTCCCGCGCTCCGACGGCGCGGGCGCGCCGAACAGCTCGCGCTGCACACGCACGCCGAAATCGATCAGCCGGTGCATCCGCACGCGCAGCGGCAGCGACCGATCCTGCACGAGGCGGAACGCCTCGTCGCGCAGGCGGAAAATCCGCATGCCGCTGTCCGGCACAACCAGCACATCCGGCAGCTCGCCGACCGTCGTCGTGATGAATGTGATCGGCTCCTTTTCCTCAAACAGCAGCCGGCACGCTTCCTCACAGCAAAGGCCGACGCCCATTTCCATGCGGTCGCCAATCTGCTCGTAAAAGCGCGGGTGCTCGCGGCAGATTTCGCACAGGGCGTCCTCGCCAAGCTCCAGCATCAGCTCGCAGAGGTTTTCGTCGTTCAGAAACGGGCAGCGCTCCATATCGCCGAGGCGAAAGCACGCGCCGCCCTCCGGCAGCTCGTCGATCTGCTCGCGCAGGCGGTCTCCGAGCGGGCCTTCCAGCTCTTCGTAATACGCCCGGGTATCCGGATCAATATCGATTTCCCAGCCTGCGCAGCATGTATCGCTGCATTCGGATGCCGTGCAGCGGAACCGGTCGTAAAAATTCGGTTTGATAAATTTCATAGCAGTTTCTTTTCCTCCGGAATGGCCGGATCGGTATCCGGGGCCGGCAGAACCGTGCCCGGAAGCAGAACGGACGTCAGATGTGTGGTGAGCGCACGGGAGACCGGCTCGGGGATCGGGCCGTCCGCCTGCAGGACGCGTTCCATCAGGAGATTCGCCGCTATGGTTGAAACCTCCTGCGTGTTCGGTCCGTAATCCGTGTAATAGCCGAAATCACGCAGAACGCTGTCGTCGTCGAGACCGGTCAGAAACACATCCTCCGGCACGCGCAGGCCCGTGGAGGTCACCGCCTTCAGCATCGCGTGATCCCAGCCCTTTGAGAAGTTGATGATCGCCTTCGGCGGATTTTCCCTGTGCATGATCGTATAGAGAAACTGCTCGCGCTTCTCGCGCGCCTCAATCGGCGCCAGCATCACGTTTTCCTCCGGAATGACGGCATCGAACGCCCTGCACGCCGCCGTAAAGCCCGCCAGACGCTGACGGCCCGGCGCATAAACCGGCGGGTCCGCCAGATACGCGATATTGCGGTAGCCGCGCATCAGCACCTCGCATGTCGCCTCGTAGCACGCGTTGAAATTATCGATGTAGACGCCGTCGCACGCAATGCCCTCCAGCTCACGGTCCACACAGACCACCGGCGTACCGCTGCGGCGGATGCTGTTCAGGTATTCGGTGTTGCTGCCCTCCGGCCCGTCGACCGGCGCAATAAACAGCGCCGCAATTTTATACGAAAGCAGGTCGTCAATCAGCTTACGCTCGCGCATGACGCTGGAATCCGAATTGCACAGCAGCAGACGGTAGTCGTACTTTTCCGCGATGCGGTCCGCAATATAAAAGAGCTGGCTGAAAAACGTCGCAAAAATCTGCGGCACAATGACGCCGATGATTCTCGAACGGCTTTTGGACAGACTGACCGCGATGGCGCTGGGCGAATAATCGAGCGCTTTTACCGCCTTGCGGACGCGCTCCAGCGTCTCGGCGCTGACATAGCCGTTCTTGTTCAGCACACGGGATACCGTAGACTGCGAAACCCCCGCCGCTCGCGCGACGTCCCGGATGGTGGCCCTGGATAACTTTTCTTTTCCCATATTTTACCTTCTGTTCCCTATTGTGCGCGCCGCAGAGCAAGCCGCGCCCTTTTCAAGCTGATTTTCCCTGGTTTATCCAAAACAAAACACATTTACCTAGCATACATGATAGTATTTTTTCGGCGTAATGTCAAGAAACTCCGGGGACCGCGCGAAAAAGATTTGACATTTCGCGAAAACTTGGGTATGATAAGTACAGGTATACAGATTTGAAAGCCGAAAACAGTTTTCACGGCTTTCAAAGCCGGAAAAGCCGGCACAAGCCGCTTAGAAAGGATGGTTTTTTATGAAATGTCTGAACAAAGTGCTGACCGTTATCGGCTGCATTACGGCCATCGTCGCCGTCGCCGCTGCGGCGTTTGCCGTCCTGTCCTATTTTGACAAAAAGAAGGAAGACGCCGAGCTGGAGGAATATCTCGAGGGAGCCATTCAGTAAACCGTGCGCCCCGGATAATCATCCGTAAACGCAACAACCGTAAGCCGCCGCAGGCACAAGCTCCTGCGGCGGCTTTTCCTGTTCCGGGGGAATTTCAAAGGCGGCTGCGCGCAAAAAAACAGGCAAAGCAGGATGCGGCATCCCGTTTTGCCTGTTCTGCATATTCTTCTGTGCACGGCGCGCCGTCAGGATTTATCCCCCGGCTTGGCGAGCAAAGCGGCGAGATACCCGAAAAACACGGCGGCCGCAATGCCGGCCGCACCTGCGGTGACGCCCCCGGTAAAGGCGCCGAGCAGGCCCTTTTCCTCCACCGCCGTGCGCACGCCCTCCGCGAGCAGATAGCCGAAGCCCGAGAGCGGCACCGTGGCGCCGCAGCCGGCGTAATTCACAAGCGGCGCATACCAGCCCAGCGCGCCGAGCACGACGCCTGCCGTGACGTACAGCACCATGATGCGCGCGGGCGTGAGCTTCGTGAGGTCGATGAGGAGCTGGCCGGCGACGCAGATCAGCCCGCCGACCACAAAAGCACGGATATATTCCAAGAGCGGTTCCTCCTTTCCCCCGTATTCTGCACGGAATAACGCGGTTTATCCGGCGCAGACTAAGGGCAAACGCAAAAGGAGAGACAACGCATGAAAAAAATCGCTTTTTTCGACGCCAAGCCGTACGACCGCACATGGTTCGACGCGCTCGGCCAAAACTATGACATCACCTATTTTGAGGAAAAGCTCAATCATCATACCGCGAAATTCACGGACGGCTTCGACGCCGTCTGCGCGTTCGTCAACGACCGCATCAACGCGCTCGCCGTCGAACGGCTGTATCAAAACGGCGTGCAGCTCATCGCCATGCGCTGCGCCGGATACAGCAACGTGGATGTGAAAGCCGCCTACAAGAAGCTGCACATCGTGCGCGTGCCGGCTTATTCGCCGCACGCCGTCGCCGAACACACCATGGGCCTGCTGCTCACGCTGAACCGCCGCCTGCACAAGGCGTACGGACGCACGCGCGAATTCAACTTCAGCATTGTCGGCCTCACCGGTATCGATCTTTACGGCCGCACGGTCGGCATAATCGGCACCGGCAAAATCGGCCGCGCGTTCATCGAGGTCTGCCGGGGCTTCGGAATGCGCGTCATCGCCTATGACAAATTCCCGGCCGAAAACAGCGGTATCGAATACGCTCCGCTCGAAACGCTGCTGCGCGAGAGCGACGTCATTTCCCTGCACTGCCCGCTGAATGACGACTCCTATCATATTCTCGACCGAAACGCCTTTGCCATGATGAAGAAGGGCGTGTTCATTCTCAACACTTCGCGCGGCGCGCTGATTGACAGCGCCGCTCTGCTTGACGCGCTGAACGACGGCATTGTGCGCGGCGCGGGGCTGGACGTCTACGAGGAGGAGGCCAATCTCTTCTATGAGGACCGTTCCGACGACATCATGCGCGACGATACGCTTGCCCTGCTGGTTTCGCGCCCGAATGTCATTCTGACCGCGCATCAGGCGTTTCTGACCGAAGAAGCGCTGCACAACATTGCGGAGGAGACGATCAAAAACCTCGACGCCTTCTTCTCCGGCGCGCCGCTCGAAAACGAAATCTGCTATCTCTGCGACCAGGATAAAGCCGAGCACGGATGCCGGAAGGAGCGAAAAGAGCGCTGTTTTTAGTCCCACTCCAGCCCGTACGGCCAGCCGACAAGGCTGCCGATATCATAAACGCGCATGTAGCCGAAGGCGGCGAGCTTTTCCGCCGCCTCGCGGCTGCGCTGCCCGCTGCGGCAGTAAACGAGCACGGGCGTATCGAGCGCCGGAATGCGTTCCGCCGCAGTTTCGGCCGTGACCGTATCCACCGGGAACAGGACGGCGTTTTTCGCGTGACCCGTAAGATATTCTTCCTCCTCGCGCACATCGAAAAGCACATGCTGAGGCTCCGTATCCATAATCCGCTTCGCTTCTTCAAAGCTTACGCGGGTGTAAAGATGTTCCATGCCGATTTCCTTTCTCCGTATTTCATCCGTATCAAGATGGATTTTACTACAAAAAACGCGGCAAAACAAGCCCGGCCTTGACAACCGCCGGGCTTCGTGCTATTCTGAGCATGATCCCATTGAATATTCGGAAAGGAAAAGGTTTTATGATGTTAACGGCAGGTGCGTCGGTCTGAGTCTGTGAGACTTTGACCGGCGGTAAACAGACGCTCAAAAAGGCGTACCGCACACGGCACGCCTTGGATTTGTGTACTCTGTTTGCGCCCTGACCCGATACGTCCTCCCTTTTCGCAGAGCAGCGCGCTGTTTTGCGTCCTTTTGTGCGTATCCGCAGGTATGAGCAGAGTACCTGCGGATTTTTATTATACGGAGGACCCCACTTATGCAAAACGCACTCGAAACGTTGGAATTCGATAAAATACGCGGGCAGCTCGTCACCTATGCCGCTACACAGCGCGCAAAGGAGCGGCTCGCATCGCTCACGCCGATTCTGAGCGAAGTGCTGCTCGGCGGCGCGCTGCGCGAAACCGACGGCGCACGGAAAATTCTGGACTTTGCCGGGCTACCGCCGCTGCCCGACACCGCCGCCGTCAAAGCAGCGCTGACGCTCGCGGAAAAGGGCGCGCTGCTCACGCCGGAGCAGCTGCTTTCCTGCGCCGCCTTCGGCGCGGCCTGCAGGCGGCTCAAGGCGTATCTCAAAAAAGCCGAAAGCACCGGCGCATCGCTCGCCTTCAACGGCGCGGTGCTCGATCCGCTTGAGGCGCTGACGCTGGAAATCCACCGGTGCATCTCGGGCAGCGGCGTTGATTCCAACGCCACCAAGGCGCTGCGCGAGATCCGCCGCCAGATGGAAAACGCGCGCGGGCAGATCAAGACAAAGATGGATGAGCTGCTGAAGAACCACAAGAAATACTGCACGGACAGTTTCGTATCCGTCAAAAACGGGCATTATACGCTGCCCGTCTCCAAAAACTACAAAAATCAGGTCGCCGGCACGGTGATCGCGACTTCCTCGGCCGGCTCCACCTGCTTCATCGAGCCGAGCGCAATCCGCCGTTTTACGGAAAAGCTCGCGCTGCTCGAAACGGAGGAAGCCATTGAGATCGATAAGATTCTTTACACACTCTCGGCGCTCGTCGCCGGGCAGGAGGCGGCCATCCGCCTGAACGCCGAAACCGTGGAAACGCTGGATTTCGCCTTTGCCAAGGGGAAGCTGAGCTTGGAAACGGACGGCTGCGCGCCGAAGCTCAGCACAGGGCGACACATGAAGATCGTCAAGGGCCGTCACCCGCTTCTGAACCGGGCCGACTGCGTGCCGGTTGATTTTGAGATCGGGCAGGAGCGCCATGGGCAGCCGATCCGCGGCATCGTCATCACCGGCCCGAACACGGGCGGCAAAACCGTGACGCTCAAGCTTGTCGGACTGTTTGCGGTGATGGCGCAGTGCGGCCTGCATCTGCCTTGCGAGAGCGCGGAAATCTGCATGAACAGCAATGTGCTGTGCGATATCGGCGACCGGCAGGACATCACGCAGAACCTCTCGACATTTTCGGCACACATCACGAATATCATCGATATTCTGAACGGCACGGCTCGCGATTCTCTGGTTTTGCTCGACGAGCTTGGCTCGGGCACCGACCCCGCCGAGGGCATGGGCATTGCCGTTTCGATTCTCGAGGAGCTGCGCCGCCGCGGCTGCCTGTTCCTCGCGACGACCCATTATGCGGAAGTGAAGCAGTATGCCGAAAAGGCCGAAGGCATTCTGAACGCACGCATGACGTTTGACCGCGAAACGCTCCGTCCCGAGTATCGGCTTGTCATCGGCGAAGCGGGCGAAAGCTGCGCGTTTTACATCGCCCAGCGGCTCGGCTATCCCGCACACCTGCTCGATTACGCGAAGCGCGTAACCTACGGCCGCGCGGACACACCGGCGCAGGATTTTGGCTTTTCGCCGCTCCGGGACGCGCCCGCCGCGCCGCAGAAGAAAAGTCAGATTGAAAAAGCGCCGCGCCAAAAGACAATCCCCGCGCACGCGCAGCAGTTCGGGCTGGGGGATTCCGTTTTCGTCTATCCGGGCAAGAAAATCGGCATTGTCTACCAGCCTACCGACGAGACCGGCACGCTGGTCGTGCAGGTGCAGGGACGCAAGTACCGCGTGAAGCACAACCGCCTGAAGCTTCAGACCAAGGCGAGCGAGCTGTATCCGCCGGATTATGACTTTTCCATCATTTTCGATACCGTGGAAAACCGCAAGGCCCGGCACAAGATGGACAAGGGCCGCACCGGTGTGGAGGCGAGCTGCGACACGGAGATCGAGGATCTGTGAGCAAGAAAAAAGCACGGAGGAACCGAAATCCCTTCGTGCTTTTGATTTTATGACACTTATGCAGATCAGATCTCGACCTGGCGGATGATTTCCTTCAGGCACTCGGCGCTCTTGACGAGGGAGGCGCGCTCTTCGTCGTTCAGCGGCAGGAGGATCTTGCTCTCCGCGCCCTTATGACCGACGATGTTTACAAGGCTGAGGCAGACGTCGTCGATGCCGTATTCGCCGTTGAGCATGGTGGAAACGGTCATCGTGGTGTCGATGCCGGTGAGGATGCACTTGACGATGTGGCAGACGGAAACGGAAACCGCATAGAACGTCGCGCCCTTTCTCTCGATGACGCGGCCGCCGGACTTGCGGACATACTTCTCAACCTCGGCGAAATCAAGCGGCGGTACGAGCATATCCGAATTCTCAATGGAGCTGTGATAATTCTGAACCGGGATATTGGAAATGTTCGCAAGGGACCACGGGACAAAGGAGCTGTCGCCGTGCTCGCCGAGCACATACGCATGTACGTTGAGCTGGTTGATGGAGAAATACTCCGAGAGGCGCGCGCGCAGACGCGCGGTATCGAGGATTGTGCCGGAGCCGATGATGTGGGACTGCGGCAGACCGGAGCACTTGCAGAACGTATAGGTCAGGATATCGACCGGGTTGCTGACGATCAGATAGATCGCGTCCGGTGCATAGCGCGTGATGTTCGGAATGATGCTCTTGATAATGTTCACGTTCGTCTGGGCAAGATCCAGTCTGGACTGGCCCGGCTTACGCGCAACGCCGGAAGTGATGATAACGATGTCGGAGTCCTTGCTGTCCACATAGCTGCCCGCATAGACCGAGCAGGGGCTGCAGAACGGCGTGCCCTGACGGATATCAAGCGCCTCGCCCAGCGCCTTGTTGTTGTTGATGTCAATCATGACAATTTCGGAGGCAACGCCCATAACAGTCAGCGTGTATGCGATTGTTGCGCCGACGCTGCCGCTTCCGATGATGGTGATTTTATTCATACTGTGTTCACCCTGATCCTTTCAAGCGTTTTTGCTCGTACAAGTTTGCCCGCTGCAAAAGCG
>JBJEOO010000211.1:0-8156 GCA_051880755.1 Hominenteromicrobium sp. | reverse complement strand
GAAAAAGGCAAAGACGGAGATGGACGGCGTTAAGATTCAGCTCAAGGAGGATCAGACGGATTTTGTCTGCCCGAACTGCGGCAAGCCGATGGTCGTCAAATTCGGCCGTTACGGCAAGTTTATCGCCTGCTCCGGCTATCCGGAATGCAAAACGGTCAAGAAGATTGTAAACGATACCGGTGCAGTCTGCCCGAAGTGCGGTGGAAAGATCATCGAGAAGAAATCCAAGCGCGGCCGCGTGTTTTACGGCTGCGACCAGTATCCGGCCTGCAATTTTGTCTCGTGGGATCCGCCATCAGATCAGACCTGCCCGGTCTGCGGCAAGGTGCTGATGCAGAAGAAAGACAAGGCAAAGACGCTGTACTGCGTCACGCCGGATTGTACCTATACGTTTAAAAAAGATGATGAAGAATAAGGAACAGACCGTCACGGTGATCGGCGCCGGACTGGCCGGCACGGAGGCCGCGTGGCAGATTGCAAACGCCGGCTTCGGCGTCCGCCTGCATGAGATGAAGCCGGTGAAGTTTTCTCCGGCGCACAAAAGCGCGGGCTTTGCGGAGCTGATCTGCTCCAACTCGCTCAAGGCCGCGCGTCTGGACAGCGCGGCGGGTCTGCTGAAAGAGGAAATGCGCCGCCTCGGTTCCCTGCTGACGGCGTGCGCCGAAGCGTCCCGCGTTCCGGCAGGCGGCGCGCTGGCCGTCGACCGGGACCGCTTTTCGGAGATGGCGACGGAGAAAATCCGCTCACACCCGAACATCGAGGTCGTCACGGGCGAGGTCACGGAGATTCCGGAGACAGGCGTGACCGTGATCGCGAGCGGCCCGCTGACGAGCGACGCGCTCGCCGAAAAGATCACGGCGCTGTGCGGCGGTGCGCTGAGCTTTTATGACGCGGCGGCGCCGATCGTCACGCGCGAGAGCCTCGACATGGCGCATTGCTTCACGGCTTCCCGGTATGACCGGGGCGACGACGATTATATCAACTGCCCGATGAACAAAGAGGAGTACGAAGCGTTTTATGAGGCGCTTATTGCGGCGGAACGCGCGCCGGTGCATGATTTCGATGTGATGAATCCCAAGGTCTACGAAGGCTGCATGCCGATTGAGGTCATGGCGCAGCGCGGGCACGATACCATCCGGTTCGGCCCGCTGAAGCCGGTTGGCCTGCGCGACCCGCGCACCGGCCGCCGCCCGTGGGCGGTGGTGCAGCTTCGTACGGAGAATCGGGAAAAAACGCTTTATAATCTCGTGGGCTTCCAGACGAATCTGAGGTTTCCCGAGCAGAAGCGTGTCTTCGGCATGATTCCGGGGCTGCAAAACGCGGAATTCGTCCGTTACGGCGTGATGCACCGCAATACGTTTCTGAATTCGCCGAAGCTTTTGAATGCGGATTTTTCCATGCGGGAGAGACCCGGCCTGTTCTTTGCCGGGCAGATGACCGGCGTGGAGGGATATATGGAATCGGCTGCCTCAGGTATGCTTGCGGGCATCAACGCGGCGCGCCGGCTCATGGGCAAAGCGCCGCTGATCCTGCCGGAAACGACCATGATGGGCGCGCTGGCAGGGCACGCGGCACACAGCGAGTCCGGGGATTTTCAGCCGATGGGCGCAAATTTTGGCATTTTCCCGCCGATTGAGCCGCATATCCGCGACAAACGCGCGCGCTACGCGGCCTTTGCCGAACGGGCGCTGCAGGACTTGGACAGATGTCTCCGCGAAAACGGAGTGAAGGATTGAAAATACGGGAAGGAGCTGGGTCAGTATGGCAAAAAGAATCATTGTGGATGCGTTCGGCGGCGACCATGCGCCGGATGAGATCCTGAAGGGCTGCCGCATGTCGGCAGATGAATTCGACATACGGATTATCCTCACGGGCAGCGAAGCGAAGATCCGAGAAGCCGCCGCACGGGTCGGCGTCGATATCGGGGATTTTGAGATTCTCGACTGTCCGGACGTCATCACCATGGAGGACGAGCCGGCGGACATCATGCGCGCGAAGAAGAACAGCTCGATGGCGGTCGGCCTGCGGGCACTGGCCGAGGGAAAGGGCGATGCATTTGCGTCTGCCGGAAACAGCGGTGCGCTGGTTGTCGGCTCCACGCTGATTGTCAAGCGCATCAAGGGCATCAAGCGCGTGGCTTTTGCGCCGCTGATGCCGAAATCGGAGGGCTTTTTCATGCTGGCCGACGGCGGCGCGAACAACGAGTGCCGGCCTGAAATGCTGGAGCAGTTCGGCCTGATGGGGTCCGTGTACATGCAGAAGGTTATGGGGATTGAGCGTCCCCGCGTCGGTTTGGCCAATGTCGGCACCGAGGCGCACAAGGGCGGCGAGCTGCAGCATGAAGCCTACCGGCTGCTTTCCGCGCGCAGCGATCTGCGCTTTATCGGCAATATCGAGGCGCGGGACGTGCCGTATGACGCGGCGGATGTCGTGGTCTGCGACGGCTTTACGGGCAACATCATGCTCAAAATGTACGAGGGCGTTGCGATGGCGCTCATGGATAAATTCAAGGCGGTCTTTAAGAAGAATCTGAAAAACCAGCTTGCCGCAGCCATGGTGCTGAAGGATATGAAGGCGCTGAAAAAGCAGCTCGATTACAACGAATACGGCGGCGCGCCGATTCTCGGCTGCTCGAAGCCGGTGTTCAAAGTACACGGCAGCGCGAAGGCGAATACGCTGAAGAGCGCGATTGCTCTGGCGGTTAAATATGCGGAGTCGAACATCATCGATGAGATCCGCGCGGCAGCGGAACATAAGCAGGACGAATAAAACTGGACATAGGATTTGCGTATGAAATCACTCGAAGAATTTGAAAAGAAAATCGGATACAGCTTTCGGGACCGTTCGCTGCTTCAGACGGCGCTCACGCATTCCTCGTATGCGAACGAGAGCCGCGGCAAAACGCCGAGCTACGAACGGCTCGAATTTCTGGGCGATTCCATTCTGGGCTTTGTGACGGCGGAATACCTGTTTACGGCGTTTCCCGATCTGCCCGAGGGAAAGCTGACGAAAAAGCGTGCGGCGCTGGTCTGCGAAAAGTCGCTCTGCGGGTTTACGCGCAGCTTCGGCGCGGGGGAGCTTCTTCGCCTGAGCCACGGCGAGCAGCATTCCGGCGGGCGGGAACGCCCGAGCATTCTGGCGGATGTGTTTGAGTCCGTTACGGCGGCGATCTATCTCGATTCCGGCAGCCTTGAGGAGGCGAAGCGCTTTGTTCTGCGCTATATTGAGCCGGCGGCGAAATCGGCCGGCGAGCGCCCGTTCAAGGACCACAAGACCATGCTGCAGGAGATCATCCAGCAGAATCCCGGCGAGCGGCTGGAATATGTGCTGACCGGCGAGCACGGCCCGGATCACGACAAGCATTTTACGGTGGAGGTCCATCTGAACAGCAATGTGATCGGCAAGGGCGGCGGGCGCAGCAAAAAAGAAGCCGAACAGCAGGCCGCGCGCGAGGCACTGGAGCTGATGGGCTATTAAGCACGCCAATATTTCGATTTTTATTCCGCACAGCGGATGTCCCGAGCAATGCAGCTTCTGCAATCAGCGGCGCATCACGGGAAAAAGCGCGCAGCCGACCGCCGAAGCCGTGCGGGAAACGCTCCGCGGCGCGGCGGAGCAGATGGGCGGCCGCGCGCGGCATGCACAGATTGCCTTTTTCGGCGGCAGCTTTACGGCCATCGACCGGGACTATATGACGGAGCTGCTTCAGACGGCGCATGCGGCATGTGAGCAATACGGTTTTTCCGGCATTCGCTGCTCCACCCGCCCGGACGCCGTTGACCGGGAGCGGCTTTCCCTGCTGAAAGCGTACGGCGTGACGGCAATTGAGCTGGGCGCACAGTCCATGGAGGACGCGGTGCTGCGGCTGAACCGGCGCGGACATACGGCGCAGGACGTCTGCCGTGCGTCGGCGCTGATTCAGGCGCAGGGCTTTGAACTCGGCCTGCAGATGATGACCGGTCTGCCCGGCGGCAGCGACCGGGAAGCGGTATCGACCGCGAAGGCGCTGCTTGCGCTCAGACCGGATACCATGCGGATCTATCCGACGATTGTGCTGGAGAATACGCAGCTCTGCGACTGGTACCGCGCGGGGCTTTATACGCCGCAGACGCTTGAAAGCGCGGTTTCGCTCTGCGCGGAGCTGATCCAAATGATCGAGGCGGCGGGCGTGCGGCTGATCCGCGTCGGTCTGCACGCGAGCGAAGAACTCGAGAACCGTGTGGCCGGTCCGTATCACCCGGCGTTTATGGAGCTGTGCCGCAGCCGCATTTTTCTCTCGCAGCTTCTGGAAGCGCTTTCCGCCGGCGGGAAAAGGGAAGCGGCGGTTGAGGTGAATCCCCGCATGCTTTCCACAGCGCTCGGGCAGAAGCGCCGGAATATTCAGGCGCTGCAGGCGGCGGGCTTTTCCGTTCAGATCCGGCCGGCGGCGGATGTCCCCGGCAGAACATTCAGGATACTTTAGGCAGGTGAATCCATGCTCCTCAAATCTCTGGAATTACAGGGCTTCAAAACGTTTCCGGACAAAACGCTTCTCACCTTTGAGAAGGGCATCACGGCGGTTGTCGGGCCGAACGGAAGCGGCAAAAGCAATATCAGCGATGCGATGCGCTGGGTGCTCGGCGAGCAGTCCACGCGCGCTTTGCGCTGCTCCAAAATGGAGGACGTCATTTTCAGCGGTACCCCGCAGCGGAAGGCGCAGGGCTTTTCGGAAGTGACCATCACGATCGACAATTCGGACCGCGCGCTGAATTTTGACAGCGACACCGTGTCGATTTCCCGCCGGTTCTACCGCTCGGGTGAGAGTGAGTACCGCATCAACAAGACCATGGTGCGCCTGCGTGACGTGCACGAGCTGTTTATGGATACCGGCCTCGGCCGCGACGGCTATTCGATCATCGGGCAGGGCAAAATTGACAGCATCGTCGCCGCGAAAAGCGAGGACCGCCGCGAGATTTTCGAGGAAGCGGCGGGCATTTCGCGCTACCGCTACCGCAAGGAGGAGGCGGAGCGCCGGCTGCAGAAGGCGGAGGAAAACCTCGTCCGTCTGCGGGATATTCTGTCCGAGCTGGAGGGGCGTGTCGAGCCGCTGCGTTTACAGGCGGAAAAAGCGGAAAAATTCATCGCCTTCGATGCGGAGAAGAAGAATCTGGAGATCGGTCTCTGGCTGGAAACGCTGAACCGTTCCGGCCGCGTTGTGCGCGAAATGGAGGAAAAAATCGCCATTGCCGAAAGCCAGTACGGTGAAGCGGAGCAGAAGCTGGAGGCCATCGCGCAGGAAATTGAGCGGAACTTTGCCGAGACAAACGGCTGCACCGCGCAGATGGAGACCGCGCGTGCCGAAGCCGCTGCGGACGATGAGCGTGCAGCGCGCCGGGAGGGCGAGATTTCGGTTGTCGAAAACGATATACGCCACGACGGCGAGACCGTTGCGCGGCTGACTGCGGAAATCGGAGAAGCGTCGATGTCCGAACAGGAAATCCTGCGTGAGATTTCCGAAAAAGAAACGGCGGTGAAAGCAAAGGAAGCGGAAATTGCGCGGCATAATTCCGATTTCATTGCCTTTACCGCGGAGCTTGAAGCGCTGCGCTCGGGAACGGACAGCGCGACAAAGGAAATCGACGCCGTTTCGGCGGAGCTTACGGCGCTCAATGCCGCGCTTTCCGAAGCGCGTGTTCGCCGCACGTCGGCGGAGTCCTCCGTGCAGGAAATCCGCTCACGCGCCGATACGGTCGATTCGGCGATCGGTGAGAAGAAAGAACACATCAAGACGCTTGAAAAGGAAGCGGAAGAGCTGGAAGCCATGCTTTCCGATACGCTCAGCCGCATGCAGGCGTCGGAAAATGCCGTGCACGGCTATGAAATGCGGCTGGACACGCGCCGGAAAAAAGCGGAGGCCGCAAAGGCCGAAGCAGACAGACTCCGGCTCGACGCGAACGAACAGGATCGCCGCGCAAAGCTGCTGGAAGACCTCGAGCGGAATCTTGAAGGCTTTACGCAGAGCGTCAAAACGGTTATGCGCGAGCGGGAGCGCGGCAATCTGAAGGGCATTCACGGCCCGGTGACGCGCCTTCTGCATGTGCCCCGGGAATACGCGGTGGCGCTTGAGACGGCGCTCGGCGCGGCGATGCAGAATGTCGTGGTCGATTCCGAGGAAGCGGCGAAAGCGGCTATCCGGCTTCTGAAGCAGCGGGATTCCGGCCGTGCAACCTTTTTGCCGCTGAGCACCGTCCGCGGCACGGTGCTCGATCAGCGTGAGCTGGTCGGGCAGCCGGGCTTCGTCGGCGTCGCTTCGGAGCTTTGTACATGCGATGCGCAGTATGGCGGAATCCGCGATGCTCTGCTGGGGCGCACGGTGGTTGCCGAAACACTGGACAGCGCGGCGCAGATTGCGCGCAGAATCCGATACCGGTACCGTGTGGTCAGCCTGGACGGACAGGTCGTCAATGCGGGCGGCTCGTTTACGGGCGGCTCTGCGGCGCGCAATTCCGGGCTGCTCAGCCGTGCGGGCGAGATTGAGCGAATCCGCCGGGAGGCGCAGAAGCTGCATGGCGAGGCGGAAGAAGCGGCAGGGCGTTTCCGTGCTGCACAGCAGGAAGTGGCGCGTGCGGCGGCACAGCTTGACGCGGCGCGCAGTGAGCTGTCGGTTCTCGGCGAGGATAAGATCCGGTTTACCTCCGAATCCGCGCGCGCGAAGCGCGATGTGGAAACGGAAAAGCGGAACCTGCGCAGCCTCACGGAAGAGCAGAACAATGCGCAGGGGCGTATGGATACGCTGAACGATGCGATTGTTCAGGCGGAGCGGGAAGCACAGGCGCTCGGGGAAAAGGTTCTCGAGGCCCGCTCCAGAATGGAAGCGATGACCGGAAGCCGTGAGGATCAGATGCACCGATGCGAGGAAATGTCGCGCCGTCTGCAGGAGATCCGCCTTGCCGGCCTGACGGTGCAGAAGGATAAGGAAACGCTGGAAGCGGAAATTCTGGCGCTGGAGACCCGCCGGAACGACCGGACGGATCGTGTGAAGCTGCTGCAGGAGCAGATTGAAGCCTGCAAGGTGCACACGGCGGAGCGGACGGCAGCCATCGCTTCACTGAGAGCGGATACGGAGCAGCTCCGCGCCGCGGCTGCGGAAAAACGCGCGGCCGTTCAGCGGATTGCGGAGAAGCGCGCGGCGCTTGAAAAGCGGGCCGGCGAGCTTCGGCTTCAGGAACGTGAAACGGGGGCAGAGCGGGAGCGCATCGGCCTGGAGGTCGCCCGGCTCAGGGAACGGCTTGAAAACCTGAGCCGCGAATACGATTCGATTATCGCAAAGCTCTGGGAGGAATACGAGCTGACGCGCCGCGAGGCGGAGGAGCTGGGCATCACGGTGGAGGATGTGCCCGCCGCGCAGCGGCGCCTGACCGAACTGAAGAATAAGATCAAGGCGCTGGGCGCGGTCAATGTCGCCGCGGTTGTCGAATATAAAGAGATTTCCGAGCGCTATCGGTTCATGAAAGCGCAGACCGACGATGTGGAGAAATCCAAGGCGGAGCTATTAAAGCTGATTGATGAGCTGACACGGCAGATGCAGACGCAGTTTACCGAACGCTTCGCCGTAATCAACGAGAATTTCGGCAGGATTTTCAAGGATCTCTTCGGGGGCGGCTCGGCGCAGCTTCAGTTTACCGATGAATCGGATATTCTGAATTCCGGCATCGAGATCCGGGTGCATCCGCCGGGCAAGATCGTCTCGCATATCGAGCTGCTTTCCGGCGGAGAGAAAGCGCTCGTCGCAATTTCCATTTATTTCGCGATTATGCGTGTCAGCCCGCCGCCGTTCTGTATGCTTGATGAGATCGAGGCGGCGCTGGACGACGTCAACGTGACGCGCTTTGCCAATTATCTGCGCCGCATGAACGAGCATACGCAGTTCATTGTCATCACGCACCGCCGCGGCACAATGGAGGAAGCCGATGTGCTGTACGGCGTTACGATGCAGGATCAGGGCATTTCCAAGCTTTTGTCGCTACGTGCGCATGAGGCGGAGGAAAAACTCGGGCTGTAAGCCGTCGTTATGAATTCAGGAAAGAGGTGCCGGTATGGGCTTTTTTGACAAGATCAAGGCGGGTCTGAAAAAGACCCGCGACAACATCAGCAATCAGATCACTTCGATGCTGCAT
>JBJEOO010000210.1:0-1952 GCA_051880755.1 Hominenteromicrobium sp. | reverse complement strand
CTCTGTCAGCGCCGTGCTGATCGGCACGGAAGTGCTCACCCATCTCTTTCCGGAAAAAAGCGGCGCGCTCGTGCATGCGCTTGCCGTGCTGATGATTGCGGCATCTTTGTTCAGCGGGATTCTGCATATGGATTTGGATTTTTCCTTTGAAAGCCTGACGCAGGCCGCCGAAATCGAATCACAGGATACGCCTCCGCTGTACGCCGAAACGGGAACGGCACTTCTGCGGGAACGGCTGTACACGCTTCTTGACGCCGCCGGCATCTCCGTAGAGGACGGCGCGGAGGGCGTGGAAATCTGGTACAACCAGGACGAAAGCGGCGCAGTGGAAATCGACCGTGTACGGGTATGCGTATCGTTTTCAACGGATATCGACCGTGCCGCCGCGCTTCTGAGAAACGTGCTGACCGACGCAATCCGCACGGAGGTCTATGCTGCCTGAGCTTAACGAAAGGAGAAAATCCGTCATGCTGGAAAATGTCCGCAAGCTGATGAAAAGCGGGAAGCTTACTTATATCCTCATCGGCGTCTGTGTACTTGCGGCATTCGTCATTATCCTCTGGCCTTCGGGAAAAGCGGATTCAGCAACCGAAACGGCGCTGCCCGAACCGGTCGAAACGGATGCGGAGGCTTACAGTGCCGCACTTTCGGAGCGAATCGCCCAAATGGTATCGGCCATCACGGGAGAATCCGATCCGCATGTTACGGTAACGCTCAAATCGATGGGAGAGACTGTCTACGCGACCGAGGACCGGCAAAGCGAGAAAAACGCGCAGGAATATGCCGGAGACAGTCTCAACAAGACGCAGACGGACGGTGATACCGAAAAGACATATATTCTTGTCAAATCAGCGGACGGCTCCCAGAAGCCGCTGATCGTCACAAAAACCGAGCCGGAGATCCGTGGCGTGGTGATCGTAAGCGAACGCGGAAATGATGTGCAGATCCGCGAAAAAATTACGGAAGCCGTAAAAACAGCGCTCGATTTATCCTCAACGCAGGTATGCGTGACGGGTCGTTCGGAATATACATGATAACAAAACAGAATCGGAGGACAAAGCAATGAAATACGGAAAGAGACAGCTCATCCTTGCATCGCTTGTGCTGGCGCTCGGCGCGGCGGTTTATCTCAACTGGCAGTTTGCCGGCAGCGGCGTCAAAACGGAGAACGACGTTTCTTCGGAGCCTTCCAGCGCACTCGGCGCGGCACAGCTTGTAAACAACAGCTATGTGGAAACCGTTTCCGACGAGCTGGAAAGCGCCGCCGATACGCTCCCGGAGTTTGAAACGACGCCGGTTGACGGTGAAGCCTCGGAAGCGGAGGTTGCAGCGCCGGCCGCGGAAAAGCTTTCCGACGCGCGCATGACACGGCAGACCGCGCGCGATGAAGCCGTTGAGCTGTTGGAGGACATCCTGGCCGACGCGCAGGCGGATACCGCCGTCAAGGAAGCCGCCGTGAGCGAGGCGTCCGCCATCGCGCAGAATATTCTCAAGGAAACCAATATCGAAAGCCTTGTAAAAGCCAAGGGATTCGCCGAATGCGTCGCGTATATCAACGGTGACACCTGCACCATTGTTGTCAACGGCGACATGGAGGATGCGCAGAACGCGCTGATTGTGCGCGATATCGCCGTTTCGGAAACCGGCCTTTCCGCCGAAAAAATCAAGCTGATTTCCGCTTCCTGACCAATGGCTTTGCCTTGCAATTCTCCCGCACCTGTGCTATAATAAAGCACGAATTACGGTGCGCACGGTGAAGCTTGAAAATTTCAGACTGTATTTCGGTGCTTGCGCCGAACCATTCGACTGATCCTGCCCGCCGTATCTGCGGCGGGTTCTTTTTTTGCAGAAAATTCCACATCGGAAAGGAATAACAATATGAAAACAAGGCGAGAATCCAGAGAGCAGGCCTTTGTTCTGCTCTTTGAAAAAACAATGACCAACGACAGTAT
>JBJEOO010000209.1:0-8352 GCA_051880755.1 Hominenteromicrobium sp. | reverse complement strand
CGCGGTGCTGCTCGTCGGCGGTTCCTTCCTGATTATGGGCAGAATCTCCATCGGCACGTTTACGCTGTTCAACTCGCTCTGCTGGACGCTGACGAACCCGATGCGCACGCTCGGCATGCAGATCAACGACCTGCAGCGCTTCTTCGCCTCGGCTTCCAAAATTATTGAACTGTATTATGCGCGGTCCACGATTGCAACCCGCAGCGACGCCGTCAAAAAGGACGGGCGTGTGCAGGGCGCCGTCCGCTTCGATCATGTCAATCTGAAGCTCAACGGTGCGGAAGTGCTGAAGAATATCAATCTGGATATCAAACCCGGTGAAACCATCGCGGTTATGGGGCCGACCGGATCGGGCAAGACCTCGCTGATCAATTTGATTCCGCGGTTTGCCGATGCGTCCTCCGGCAAGCTTTATATCGATGACGTTCCGGTCGGCATGTATGACCTCAAGCAGCTGCGCGGTTCCATCGGCATCGCAACGCAGGACGTCTTTCTGTTCTCGGATTCGGTGGACGGCAATATCGCCTACGGCGATCCGGAAATGTCGGAAGCGGATGTGCAGCGCTTTGCCAAGATGGCCTGTGTCGATTTTGCGCAGAAGCTGCCGGAGGGCTTCGATACGGTCATCGGCGAGCGCGGAACCGGCCTTTCGGGCGGCCAGAAGCAGCGTATTGCTCTGGCGCGCGCGCTTGCGGTGAAGCCTTCCATTCTGATTCTCGATGATACAACCTCCGCGGTCGATATGGAAACCGAGAAATACATACAGGAGCAGCTGGCTTCGCTCGATTTCGACTGCACAAAAATCATCGTTGCACAGCGTATTTCCACCACAAAGCGTGCAGACCGCATCGTGATTCTCGACAAGGGACGGATTGCGGATGTCGGTACGCACGAGGAGTTGATTGCCCGCCCGGGCTATTACCGCGAGGTATATGAGCTTCAGAACGGCATCAGCGGAGAAGGGGGTGCTGCGTAATGGCCAGAAATCGTTTCGATGTAGATGAAAAGCTGGAAACCCCCTTTAATATCAAGCATCTTCTGCGTGCGGGCGTGTATGTGAAGCGACATGCGGGCAAGATGATTATTTCCATCCTCTTTTCCGCGATCTCCGCGGTCTGCGCGCTTGTCGGCCCCAAGCTGATCGAACAGGCGCTGAATGTGGCGGTGCCGAACCGCGACTATAAGCAGCTCTTTGTGCTGGCCGGCATCATGCTCGTTTCCATTGTGCTTTCCATTTTCTTCTCGGTCAAGCGGTCCCGCTATATGACCATCGTCGGGCAGGAAATCATTTATGATATCCGCAAGGATCTGTTTGAGCATCTGCAGCGGCTTTCGTTCCAGTTTTACGATGACCGTCCGCACGGCAAAATCCTCACGCGCGTCATAAATTATGTAAACTCCGTTTCGGATGCGCTTTCCAACGGCATTATCAATTTCATTCTGGAAATCTTCAATCTGATTCTGATTGCCGTCTTTATGTTCCTCTGCGACGTCAAGCTTTCGCTCGTCGTCATGGCAGGTATCCCGCTGTTTCTGATTATTGTGTTTGTGATCAAGCCTGCGCAGCGCCGCGCCTGGCAGGACGTTTCCAATAAAAGCTCCAATCTGAACGCTTATCTGCATGAAAGTCTGGACGGCATGAAAATTACGCAGGCCTTCACGCGCGAAGAGAAGAACGCCGAGATCTACAATACGCTCAACACGAAGATGTATAAGAGCTGGATGAAGGCGCAGTACACATCCAACCTCGTGTGGCTCTCGGTCGACAACATCTCCACTTGGGTAGTCGGCGCAATGTATCTGATCGGCCTTTCGCTGCTCGGCCCGGCCGTGCAGATCGGCACGCTCATTGCCATCTCCTCCTACGCATGGCGCTTCTGGCAGCCGATCCTCCAGCTTTCCAATCTGTACAACACGTTTATCAATGCGGTTGCCTATCTGGAGCGCATCTTTGAGATGATGGATGAGCCGGTTACGGTCGATGATGTGCCGGGCGCGGAGGAACTGCCTGAAATCCGCGGCGATGTGCGGTTTGACGATGTCACTTTCTCCTATGACGGCGTGATCAACGTGCTCGAGCACTTCAATCTGGATGTCAAAGCCGGCGAAAATATCGCGCTGGTCGGTCCGACGGGTGCGGGCAAAACAACGGTGGTCAACCTGATTTCCCGCTTTTACAACATCAATTCCGGTGCGGTGCTTGTTGACGGCCACGATATTTCCAAGGTGACGCTGCATTCGCTGCGCGCCCAGATGGGTATCATGCTGCAGGACAGCTTCATCTTCTCCGGTACCATCATGGATAATATCCGCTACGGCCGGCTGGACGCAACGGACGAAGAGGTGATCGCTGCGGCTAAAACCGTGCGCGCGCACGAGTTTATCAGTGAGATGCCGCAGGGCTATAATACGCAGGTCAACGAGCGCGGCTCCCGCCTCTCTCAGGGTCAGAAGCAGCTCATTGCCTTTGCGCGCACGTTGCTTTCCGATCCGAAGATCCTTGTGCTGGATGAGGCGACCTCTTCGATCGACGCCAAGACGGAACGCCTGCTGCAGGAGGGCCTGCAGGCGCTGCTCGCCGGCAGAACGAGCTTTATTATTGCGCACCGCCTTTCGACCATCAAGAACTGTGACCGCATTCTGTATATAGCGGACAAGGGCATTGCGGAAAGCGGCAGCCATGACGAGCTGATTGCGCAGCGCGGGCACTATTACCAGCTCTATACCGCACAGCTTGAAGAATAAGCGGAAAGCACCACAAGGTGTAGTACGAAAAAATCAAGATTGTTATATAAAAGCGTCCCTGCATCTGAGGGCTTCAGATGCAGGGACGCTTTTTGCGGCTCGCTTTTTTCCGGCGGATCACCCGGAAGAAAAGCGTGTCGAAATCGGGGAATTATAGTGGATTTTATTCACATTATGGAATAAAAAAAGAAACGGTCACGAAGCATTCTCCATCTGGAGACAGAGCTTGTCGGAGATCATCGCGATGAACTCGCTGTTTGTCGGCTTGCCTCTTGTGTTGTGAATCGTATAGCCAAAATAGGAGTTGAGCACATCGACGTCGCCGCGGTCCCAGGCCACCTCGATGGCATGGCGGATGGCGCGCTCCACACGGGAGCTGGTCGTTTCATACTGCTTGGCAACGCTGGGATACAGCTGCTTTGTAACCGCGTTGATGATTTCCGGTTGCTCAATGGCCATAATGATGGAGTCCCGCAGATAGTGATACCCCTTGATATGCGCGGGCACGCCGATCTGATGCAGGATCTCCGTGACCTGAATGCGCAGGTCGGAACGGCTTGCAGGCGCGGAATTTGCGTGATGGGCTGCGCCCGTCAGCGCGAAAATACGCTCGATGATTTCACTTTTGCTGTACGGCTGAATGGCGTAGTATGAGGCGCCGGCCTCCATGACCTGGCGTTCCAGAGCCGGCGCCGAATAAGAGGCTGTGACGATAAAAACGGGTCTCGGAATGCCCTCGGCTTTGACCGCATGCATAACGCCGAGAGAGTCGAGACCTGCCATAAACAGCTCCATCACAACGGCGTCCGGCTTCTCTTCGCGAATTTTCGAGAGCAGTGTCGTTCCGTTCCTTCCTGTAATCATGACCTGTGCGCCGCGTGAAGCCAATGCATCGATATGTTCCCGGCTCCATTCGCCGTCATCCGCACAAATAATAACCTTTATTTGTTTTTCCATGACTTACCTCCTGCGTGATTTGAATTGTGAACAAATTCTACCATATACGCCGGGCTATTTCAAGGGGAAAGGCGGGAAAATGCGAAGAAAATTTGTTGTAATAAAGCGTCGAATCAGGTTTGAAAAAATCAGAATAATAGAATTAATGGCGGGTTGCGGCTGAATTTGCGATGAATTTTTTCCCTGTGCCGCCCCGGCTTTCTGCGCCGCAGGAAGCTTGCAAACCGGCGGTGCGGCGGCTATAATGAAGAAAAAGGAGCGGATGATCATGGAACTGCGGGTTTTGAAATATTTCCTTACGGTGGCACAGGAGGGCAGCATTACCCGGGCTGCCGAGCTTCTGCATGTTACGCAGCCGACGCTTTCGCGCCAGCTCATGCAGCTTGAGGAGGAGCTGGGCGTCCGGCTGTTCCGCAGAGGCCGGCACAGTGTGACGCTGACCGACGCCGGGATGCTGATGAAAAGGCGGGCGCAGGAGATTGTGACGCTGGCCGACCGCGCAAAGGCGGAATGCGTACAGCAGGATGCCCAGCTTGCCGGTGAGATCACCGTGGGATGCGGAGAGACGATGAGCATGTCCGCGCTGGCTGAATGTATGGCGGTGTTCCGAAAGCAGCATCCGCTGGTGCGCTTCAACGTTTACAGCGGCGTGGCGGACGATGTCAAGGATCGGATTGAAAAGGGACTCATCGATATCGGCCTGCTGGTCGAGCCGGTAGATGTGGAACGGTATGAGGTGCTTCGTCTGCCCGGGCAGGAGCGCTGGGGCGTTCTGGTGCGCGAAGATTCGCCGCTCGCGGAAAAAGCCTCGGTTGGCCCGGCGGATTTCATCGGTACGCCGGTTCTGATCGGCCGGCGGGAGGACGTGCAGAATCAACTGGCGGGCTGGTTCGGCGAGTGGTTCGATCAGCTTGATATTGCGGCCCATTACACCCTGATTCTCAATGCGGCCGCAATGGTCGCTCAGGGTATGGGGGCGGCGTTCTGTCTGGAGCACAGGGCCGTTTTCCGGGAAGGCCTGCGTTTTATTCCGCTTGCGCCGGTGCTGGAAAACGGCACGATGCTTGTCTGGAAGAAGTATGCGTCTTTTTCACCGGCGACCCATCGTTTCCTTGAATTTTTAAGAAATACGTTTGAGGCATGATGTGCGATTGAATATAAGTATTGGACATTTCTGCCGGATCTGCGGTATACTGAAAACAAAGAAATACGGAAAGACTTTGTTGGAGGGATTCGATGCGCAGCCTGCTTCAGAAATGGATTGAGCCTGGGAAACAGGTCCCGGAGGAACGGAAACCGTTTACAAACCGGGATATCCGGAAGCTGATTGTCCCGCTGTTCTTTGAGCAGCTTCTCGTGATGCTCGTCGGTGTGGCGGACACATTCATTGTCAGCTACGCGGGCGATGCGGCGGTTTCCGGTGTTTCGCTCGTCAATATGTTCAATACGATTTTCATCTATCTGTTCACGGCGCTGGCTTCCGGCGGCGCCGTGGTGGTCAGCCAGTATATCGGGCGGGGTGAAAAACGGCTTGCGGACTGCTCCGGCAGCCAGCTGCTGATGTGCTCCGTGCTGATTTCCGCCGTCTTTACGGCCGTATCGCTGATCTGGAACCGGCAGCTCCTGCAGCTGCTTTTCGGCAGCGTGGAACCGGCGGTTATGGAAGCGTGCGTCACCTATCTGCGCATTTCTGCGTATTCCTTCCCGGCGCTGGCCGTGTATAATGCGGGCGCGGCGCTTTGCCGCAGCATGAGCCGGACGAAAATCACGCTGTACATCTCGATTGTCTCCAACGTCATCAATCTCGTCGGCAACTGCATCGGCATTTTCGTGCTGCACGCGGGCGTCGCCGGTGTGGCGTATCCCTCGCTGGCGGCGCGGCTGTTTTCGGCGGCGGCGGTGACATTCTACTGTTTTCGGAAAAGCGGGGCGGTCGCGTACCGCGTGCGGGATATTTTCCGCTGGGACGGCGCAATGCTCCGGCGTATTCTGAAGGTTGCCGTGCCGAACGGCATAGAAAACGGCCTGTTCCAGTTGATTAAGGTCGCGCTGAGCAGCATCACGGCGCTGTTCGGCACGGCGCAGATTGCCGCAAACGGCATTGCGCAGAGCTTCTGGTCGCTGGCGGCGCTTGCGGGCGTTGCGATCGGCCCGGCGTTTGTCACGGTGGTGGGGCAGTGCATGGGCGCCGGGGACACGGACGCGGCGGAATACTACCTCAACAAGCTGACGCGCATCACGCTGATCTTCTCCGTCTGCTGGAATGCGCTGATTCTGGCAGTCACGCCGCTTGTTATGCAGCTTTACCCGCTTTCCAATGAAGTGACGCAGCTCGTGATCGTGCTGGTGTTGATCCACAATGTCGCCAACGCGGTGCTCTTCCCGTTTTCCGGTGCGATGCCGAACGGCCTGCGCGCCGCGGGCGATGTGCGCTTTGCCATGTGCGTTTCCGTGCTTTCCACGGTTCTGTGCCGATTGGTGCTGTCCGTCGTGCTGGGCATTTGGCTGCAGCTCGGCGTCATCGGCGTGGCGCTGGCCATGTGCTGCGACTGGGCGGTGCGCGCGGTGTTCTGCATTGGCCGGTACCGTTCCGGAAAATGGCGGCGCTTCCGTGTTATTTAATGGATTTTCACCCCGTACGGCGGGTTTCGTTCGCGAAAGCCCGGTTCGGCTCAAAGGCCGGACCGGGCTTTCATGCTGCTCGGAAGTGTCGCTTTATGCCGCGGTATCCAGCATGGTTTCCGCGAAGATGCCGTAACCGCGGGTCGGGTCATCAACAAAAACATGCGTTACGGCGCCGGCTAGCTTTCCGTCCTGCAGGATCGGGCAGCCGCTCATGCCCTGCACGATGCCGCCCGTTTTTTCGAGCAGCTCGCGGTCGGTGATGCGCACAATCAGCGTTTTCGTTTCCTGCTGTTCGTTTGTGCTGACGCGTTCCAGCTCCGCGTCAAAAAGCTGAACGCCGCGCTCGTCAATTGTCGCCGCAATCTGAACCTTTCCGGTGCGCACGTCGCTGCGGCCGAGCACTTCAACGGTCTGCGATTCATGCGGTGTGCTCATCACGCCGTAAATGCCGGTTTCTGTGTTCTGAGTCAGCGTGCCGAGGCTTTCACCGCCGATGAAGTAGCCGCGCAGCCGTCCCGGCTCGCCCGCGCGGCCGCGCTCGATGCCGCAGATGGCAATCGCCGCCGGCTCTCCGCTACGAATGGCCAGCACGTCCTTGGTATCGGAATCGCAGATGCCGTGACCGAGTGCCGCGAATGCGGTGCCGTCCTCGCTGTAAAAGGTTACGGTGCCGATGCCTGCGGCGCTGTCCCGCACCCACATGCCCGCCTTGTACGTGTTTCCGCAGCATTTGGGCGTGACGGTTGCGGCGTAGATTTCTTCGCCGCGGCGCAGAGTCAGCTCAACGCTGCCGCCGCGCGAGAGAATTTGAGCAAGCTCGCCGTTTGTCTCCACAGGCGTGCCGTTTGCGGTGATCACATAATCGCCCGCCTGAATGCCGGCTTCTTTTGCGGGGCAGCAGGCCGTATTGTCCGCATAAATTTCGGAAAGTGCGGCCACAATAACACCGTCGGAAAAAAGCTTGATGCCGAATACGTCACCGCCGAGCTGAACGGTGCGTATGGTCTGCGCGCCGGCCGTATTGCCGAATACGGAAGCGGCGCGCACGTTCTGCGGCGTTTCGTCCGGTGTGAGGTAAAGGTCGAGAACGCCGCAGACCGTGAGCATCAGGACGGCGGTTGTGCCGACGGCGGCCGCGAAGGTGCGGATGCTTTCGGCGGGCGAAACGGCCCGGCGCCGGGCCGGCGCGTTTTCGCTTTCCTTTTCATTTTGCAATGTTTTCCATCTCCTTCCTTCTTTTTCGGGGCAAACGCTGCTTTGTCCCGTACTTTTACTGTTCCACCCGACAGCGGAACTATTTGCGGAAATTAAAAACACCTCTGCACAACGGATGCAGTCCGCCGCGCAAAGGTGAGGATTTTTGGTCTGCCGCACTGCCGGTTTGCAAAGCCGGCAGAGGACAGTTTTGTTAAGAAAAGGGGTAGTTTTCAAATCGGAACCCGCGTCTGCGGGGAAAATCCGGTTCGCTGAAGGAAAATGAAGGAAGTTAATGAAGAAGTTTATGTCCTGAGGTGTTCCTCCTGAACACAGCTAAAGTATACCGGGTCATTGTGAAAAGAGAATTTCGTTTTCGTGAAGAAAATCAAAAGATTTTTTGAACCATATATGAAGTTTTGAAAAGAAAAGGGAAAGATGCCGAAAAGAATTTGTTTGACTTTCCGCAGAAATCCTGTTATACTTTAATAAGTGTAATAAACAATGGCAATGTCTCACAGGTTCTTGATGTAAGTCATTCTCGCAGTGGTTTACAGGACCTGTGTTTTTTTGTATGGCGTTTACGAACACGATCAATTTTTTAGATGGAGGTACCACAATGAACAACGGTACAGTCAAATGGTTCAATGCAGAAAAGGGCTACGGCTTCATCTCCAACGATGAGGGCGGCGAGGATGTTTTCGTACATTTCTCCGCAATTCAGGGCGAAGGCTTCAAAACCCTGAACGAGGGCCAGAAGGTCACGTTTGAGACGGAGACCGATCCGAAGAACGGCAAGCTTCGCGCGGCAACTGTCGTAACGCTCTGAGA